>DATCCA010000077.1:0-2155 GCA_036511575.1 Acidimicrobiales bacterium | reverse complement strand
GCGAGGCCAAGTGCTGCATTGGATTCCGCGATGAAGACAGTGAGTTGACCGTATTTGAGATCCTGCATATACATATTTCCTCTCGTGGGAGATCTTTGAAAGCGAGGCGACACATTGAGATTCACGTGGTCTCTTCGTTCTTGTGTATGACCTTACTATCCGTGAGCGCTTTTGAATATTTGAATTCAGCACGACAACGTCGTGTTTACTCGACGTAAGGGATGCGCAAGAGAACTGACATCAATTCCAATTACTCGAACACTTTCAGTCACTTCGATCTAGCACGTGTTACCGGCGTGTCCTTCAAGACTCGTTCGAGTGATGAACCAGTCAACGCATTCTGCTCGCCTCAACGAGTCCAATAGGTCGACGAAACAACCTTTCCTTACGAAGATGTCCTTGGTAGCCGCCATCAAGCAAGTATCGTGACCGCAGAGACAAAGCTCGCGCCACGACGGAGGACGAAATGAAAGCACTCGTATTCACGGCTCCAGGAGTCGTGGAGAACCGCGATATTGCCGACGCGGCCGCTGGCGACGGGGAAGAAATCGTCCACGTCGAACGAGCAGGAATCTGCGGCAGCGAGCTGCACGGTATCGCGACGGCCGGCTTTCGTGTTCCGCCGATGATCATGGGTCACGAGTTCGTCGGGCGTACTTCCGACGGCAGGCGCGTGGCCGTGAACCCGCTGAGTTCGTGCGGGAAGTGCGAGCTGTGCGTATCGGGTCGCACGCAACTTTGTCGCACAAGGTCGCTGCTCGGGGTTCACTCGGCGGGAGGTTTTGCCGAACGAGTGGCCACGCCCATCTCCTCGATGCACACAATTCCTGACGACATCGACTGGGACCGCGCCGCGCTCATCGAGCCCATCGCCAACGCCGTGCACGCGTGGGCGATCGCCGGGTCGCCTCAGGACCAGCGAATCGGAGTGATCGGTTGCGGCCCGATCGGACTGGCCTGCCTCGAGGTCGCTCGCAGCAAAGGCGCCACGGGTATTGCCTGCGCCGATCTTTCAACCGAGCGTGGTGACGTCGCGCGGACGCTAGGTGCAACGCGGGTCGGATCGTCGCTCGAGGGTGAATTCGACGTGATCTTCGACGCCGTCGGCACGGCCTCCACCCGCGCTAGTTCGATCGACCACCTCATCCCCGGTGGCACTGCCGTCTGGCTGGGTCTCGCGACACCGGACCCCGGGTTTGACGCGGCCGCAGCTGTGCGCTTCGAGAAGAACATCCGCGGTTCGTTCGCCTACAACGACGCGGAGTTCGTTGACGCAATTGACCTAGCGCCCCAGCTGGACCTCTCGTGGTTCACGACGTACCCCTTGAGCCAGGGTGCAGAGATCTTCACAGCCCTCATGAACGGCCAGACCACACCAATCAAGGCGCTGCTGCAACCATGAACGTCTTCGATCTTGACACGCCGACGCTCGTCATCGACCTCGACCGCGTCGAAACCAACATCACCGAAATGGCGCAACGCAGTCGTGAGGGAGGTGTTCGTCTGCGACCTCACACCAAGACCCACAAGATGCCCGAGATCGCACGGTTGCAGATCGACGCTGGTGCCTCGGGCATCACCTGCGCCAAGATCGGCGAAGCAGAGGTCATGGTGGCGGCGGGCTTCGACGACATCCTCATTGCGTACCCGCTCTACGGAACGGCGAAGCTCGCTCGGTTAGCGGCTCTTCGAGAGAAGGCCCGAATACTGGTGAGCCTCGACTCCACCGAGGTTGCTCGGGGACTCGGCGAACTCGGCGCCGCGTCGGGCAATCCCGTAGAGGTCTACGTCGAAGTCGACACGGGTCACCACCGCATGGGCCGTCCTTCTGGCGACCCAACCGTCGAACTGGTCTCGGCGCTCGCTGAGATACCCGGCATCACGATCTTCGGACTGCTGACCCACGCGGGACACGCCTACGGTGCCACCTCGCTCAGCGAGCGCGACGTGGTGGTCGACCAGGAGATTGCGGAACTCCTCACCACGCAGCGACTTTGCGCCGAGGCCGGCATAGAGGTACGCGAGATCAGCGTTGGATCGACACCGTCCGCGCGTAGCGAAATCTCTCGACACGGTGTGACTGAGGTGCGACCCGGCACCTACGTCTTCAACGACACCAGCATGATCAACCTCGGCGTCGCGACCCAGGAGACCT
>DATCCA010000076.1:0-8185 GCA_036511575.1 Acidimicrobiales bacterium | reverse complement strand
GCCAATGGCGACCATGCCCTTCTTAATGGCGTCCTGGTGAGAGCCAGAGAATGCGGTGTAGACAAGTTCGCCGACGTAGGGATGGCGCATGTGCACCGGCAGTCGGTTGGCGTACTCGGCCACGTGACGGGCCTTATCGATGTCACGAATGTCGAGTTCGGGGTCAACGCCCTGGGAGAACAGGTTGAGCGCCAAATTCACCACGTCGACGTTGCCGGTGCGTTCACCGTTGCCAAAGAGCGTCCCCTCGACTCGATCCGCACCTGCCAGGACCCCTAACTCGGCCGCGGCGACGCCCGTCCCGCGGTCGTTGTGCGGGTGCAGCGACAGCACGACGCTGTCGCGGCGCTGAATGTGGCGAAGGAACCATTCGATCGCGTCGGCGTAGAGGTTCGGTGTGAACATCTCGACGGTGGCGGGCAGGTTCAAGATCAACGGTCGCTCGGGGGTGGGGTCAATGACATCGATGACGGCGTCACAGACCTCGAGGGCGTAGTCGAGCTCGGTCCCAGTGAAACTCTCAGGCGAGTACTCGTAGAAGAATGCGGTCGACGGCGACAGGGACTCAAGCGAGCGACAGGTCGCCGCGGCGTCGGTCGCGATTTTGGTGATGCCCGCCTTATCGAGACCGAAGACGACTCGGCGCTGCAGGGTCGACGTCGAGTTGTAAAAGTGAATGATGACCCGCTTGGCGTCGATGATCGACTCGTACGTCCTTCGAATCAGATCCTCGCGGCACTGGGTGAGGACTTGAATGGTGACGTCCTCGGGGATGAGGTTGTTCTCAATGATGTGGCGCACGAAGTCGAAATCAGGCTGCGACGCTGAGGGGAAACCGACCTCGATCTCCTTGAAGCCCATCTCGACCAGCTGGGCGAACATCACGTTCTTGCGATCGAGGTCCATCGGGTCAATCAACGCCTGGTTGCCGTCGCGCAGGTCGACGCTGCACCAGCGCGGCGCCTTGACGAGTCGGTTGTTCGGCCACGTACGGTCCGGTAGGTCCACGGGCACGGTCGCTCGATATTTGGCGTACGCCATTGGGCTGGGCTGTTGGTTGTCCTTCACCGGGTCCATCCTCTCCATCGCTCGAGCGAGAAACAAAAAACCCCCGCCGAGGCGGGGGACGGGGCGAGCAGAACTCACCCCTATCGAAGCAGTAGTTCGCTCTGGCCAATTGTCACGCAACCATTCTACCGCGAATCCAAGGAATGTCCAGAGGTGACAGCCACTAACTTGGAAGTCGTGAGCGCACTCAAGTCACTGCTGAAAGTCATGTTCCTTCTCGTCGTCGCGGCGAGCATCGCGGGCGTTGTCATGCTCGTCAAACGTCCGAAGAACGAACAGCCGAATTCCTTCGACGAGTGGCCCGATGTCCCGCGTAATCCCGACGCCGACTGATCCGTCCTCTCATTCACTATTTGCCACCTAGGAGAAATCATGGCTGAAATGCAATACCGCCGATTGGGCCGTTCGGGCCTCAAGGTCAGTTTGTTGTCGTTTGGTAGTTGGGTCACCTTCGCGAACGAGAATCAGATCGAAACTGCCAAGCAGGCCGCCGAGTGTCTGAGCGCCGCCAAGGAGGCCGGCGTTAACTTCTTCGACAACGCCGAGGCGTACGCCGGAGGCGAATCCGAGCGCGTGATGGGCGAAGCCTTTCGCGAACTCGGCTGGAAGCGCAATGAGTACGTCGTGTCGACGAAGCTGTTCTGGGGTCTCGACAACGTGCCCAACATGCGCAACACCCTCAATCGCAAATACCTGTCTCAGGCAATTGATGGTTCACTCGAGCGCTTCGGCCTCGACTTCGTCGACCTGGTCTACTGCCACCGCGCCGACGCAAAGACGCCGATCGAAGAGACCGTCTGGGCAATGAGCGACATGATCACCCAGGGCAAGGCTCTGTACTGGGGTACCTCGGAGTGGACCGCCGACGAGATTCGCGCCGCCTACGACATTGCGGAGAGGCACCATCTCCACAAGCCACTGATGGAGCAGCCGGAGTACAACATCTTTCACCGCGACCGCGTTGAAAAAGAGTACAAGCGCCTCTACGAGGACATTGGCCTTGGCACGACGATCTGGTCCCCGCTCGCGTCGGGACTGCTCACCGGCAAGTACTTGAACGGCATCCCCGAAGGGTCGCGCGCGACGCTCCCCGGCTACGAGTGGTTAAAAGGCATGTTGACCGACGAGGATCGCAATAAGAAGGTGGCCAACCTGAAAGTCATCGCCGACGAACTCGACGTCTCGCTCGCCCAGTTCTCCTTGGCTTGGTGCGCGGCGAACCCGAACGTCTCCTCGGTCATCACCGGCGCCAGCAGCGCCGCCCAGGTTCGCGAGAACATGACCGCGCTCGATGTGCTCCCCCTCCTCACCAAGGAGATCATGGACCGCGTCGATCTCATCAGCTTTTTCTAGGCACGTGACCCGACCGTGAACGCCTCGCGGATCGGACTGATTGGCGGACTCTCCTGGGAGTCGACCGCGTCGTACTACAAGTACTTCCACGAGCTCTACGCCGGCGGCGACAACGAATGGTCGGCACCCGAGATCATCATTGACTCAGTTGACTTTGGCTCGATCGTGCCGCTCCAAAAGGTCGGCGACTGGCAGGGAACCGGAAGAATCGTGGCCGATGCAGCTCGTCGTCTCGAAGTGGCCGGCGCGACCGTGCTCGGCATCGGCGCAAATACCATGCACATCAACTTTGACGATGTCCGTCGGGCCGTCGCGATTCCCGTGGTCGACGTGCGCGACGCAGTGGCCAGAGAAGTACTCGCTCGGGGCTACGACACATTGGCCCTTCTCGGCACGAAGTATCTCATCGAAGGCTCCTTCTACTCCAACGCGCTGGAGGACTTCGGCGTGCGCGTCGTGAAGCCGAACGACGAGCAGACCGAGCGGCTCCAAGCAATCATCTTTAACGAATTGACCAAGGGCATTGTCACCGACCCATCGCGCGACTACCTCAACGAAGTGGCGGCGTCTTGTCGCGAACGTGGCGCCAACGTCGTCGGCCTGTGTTGCACGGAGTTCGGACTGCTCATTGAAGAGAGTGACACCGTCATCGACTCGACCCGTGCGCACGTTCGCGCACTGTTGGCGCACGCCTTCGAATCAACGAGCGACTAGTCCGTCCCTGTGGGCTGGCTCTCCAAGAGTTCCACCGTGTGGTCGTCGATGTCGTCAACCAGATCGTTGAGTTTCGAAAAGTACTGCGAACCGGTCTCATGAAACAGATGTGGTTCCACCGCGGCGAGTCGAATCGCACTTCGCGCGCGCGTCACGCTCCGGAGGGCGTTGCGGCGAAGTGAATGTCGCGTGACGGGGTCACTCTGTACCGTGGTCGCCCCATAGCGCTGCGTGGCCTCGGCGACCTGTTCGAGTTGCTGACGGGGACGCAGTGACGGCGCGTGCAACCACAACACGTAGTCAATGGTGAGCACGAGCGCAGCGCCAATGGTCGTGTCGACGATGCGCGGCCCAAAGAGACTCTGATCGGGACCAAGCACGCCCACGAACACGAAGATGATTGGTGTGAAGACCATCACCGTCAACGCGTGACTTCGCTGAGCCGCCCACGGCACCGCGGCGGCCATGGCGCAGCACAGCACGATGACGAGCGCTTGCTCATTGCCCGCCACCGCGAGCAGTGCCGCGATGCCAACGCCGGCCAAGGTGCCGACAATTCGCGAGATCGCTCGGCGCATGACTGGACCAAGATCGGGGCGAAAGACGAAGGCCACGCTCATCGGGAGCCAATAGCCCCTCGGACCATCCAAGGAGTGCGCGATGACGGTCGCGACGACAATTGCTCCGGCCAAGAGAATGGCGAAGCGGAACCGATCAATCAGAGGGAGTCGGTGGATCGTCGAGCGAAATGGTGGCTCGGCCACGAGTGTCGCGCGATCCGGACAGGCGAACGCACGAACCACCAGTCGACGAGATGGGGCACTCAACGTCGATGAGAATGTCGTGGCATAGCCGTCGAGTGCCGCGACCGCATCGACACACGATCCCTGTTCGACCAAGTGCAACACTCGACGAAGTGCTGTCGTGACCGCGACGTCGGCCGGCTCCCCTTTGCTCGCTAAATACGACGCCAATTCACCCAACTGGAGAATCACAATGAAGCACTGGTGAATGGCCACGCCTTCGCTGTCGTCGGGAATTCGTTGGGCGCCGATGACGTCCTGGGCCGCATCGATGATGACGACGGCGCGGCTTCGCGCGTGATTGAGGCCCTCGGTGCCAATCGCGTCCAGGAGTTGCGCGATGCTCGCGAATCCATTGGCCAGACACAGCCGTTGGTCGACGCGACGACTTCGACGATCAGTGAGGCTCGCGACCAGATAGACAAAGAGACCTCCCACGACAATGCACAACGCCGACGGCCAGATCCGACCGGCGAAACCGAGTCCACCACCGAGAATCGCACCGAGAAGGAAGTACATGCCCTGCGTCGCCCAGAGCGACGCCTCGATAAAGCCGGCGATCATTGCCACGACGCCAAAGAGTGCGACGAGTGCCCACGGGGCGTTGACGTGGTTCACAAAGAGGGCACCGATGAGTAAACCCGGACCACCGGCGAGCGCGACCCCGAGCAATCGCGGCGCGCGGTTGCGCCAGCGGTCGAGTCCGTCCTGACTGACGCCCCAGAGCGCGCCGAGTGCCACCAGTGTCCCGTAGGCACGTTGATTACTGGCGAGACCGATCAGCAGCGGGGTCGCGAGACAAAGTGCGGCGCGAAGTGAAAGCCGTGCCTGCGAAGAGAATCGCAGCGGCCTCGCCTCTCTGTGCGATCGCACCCTGCTTGGCGTCACGTCAGTACGCCATCGAGAGGAGGACATGCGCACAGTTCGAGGCTAACCCGCGTGTATTTCAAGCAGATGTCGATTCGAGTGACCGGTCGAATCCGCCAATCTACGACGTGCCATCGAGCGAAAGTTCGATCGCGACGGTGAGTCCTCCGCTTGGCGTGTCCTCGAAGTGAAGTCGACCACCCAGCACCTGCATGAAGCCTGACGCCACCGTCAGATTGAGTCCCGCGTTCAACTGGTCACCACTCAATCGATCGAAGGGAGCCAAGACGATGTCGCGCTGCGCCGCCGACATCCCCGGTCCCCGGTCAATCACGAGTAGTTCTATTCGATCGCCAACGACGCCGGCCTTGATTAACACGGGTTGATCGACCGGGCCGAAGCGACACGCGTTGCTGACCACGTTGGCAATGACGCGCTGCACGAGGACGGGATCGCTCTTGAGCTCCGGCAACGCACTCGGCACATCTGGTTTGATGATCCGACCCTTCGTGTCGACGCTCGCCAGTGCGCTGTTCAGTACCACGTCGAGTCGCATGCTCACAGGGTGCGCCACCACTTCACCGGCCTCGAGTCGTCCGGCGTCGAGGATGTTCACGACGAGTCGGGTGAGTTGGCGAGTCTGTCCCTCGATCCCGCTCAGTACAGCCTTTCGTTCGTCGAGGGAGCGAAGTTCATGACTACCCGACAGTAGCGAAATGTTGGCCTGCACCTTCTCTAGTGGACCGAGCAACTCCTTGGATGCCGTTCGAAACAGAGCCATTCGAAGGGACTCTGCTTCGGCAAGTTCTTCGAGTTGGGACGCGTCACGCGCGATGATCTGAGCTCGAAGTCCAGCCGCCATCCGTCCGGCGAAGGCGCTGACGAGGTGATTGTCCTGCTCACTGAGCGTCGTACCGCTCACGACCAACCGATGTTCCGCATCGATGTCAAACGCGTGGGCACCCTCAACGGATGAGAACGGCGCTCCGCTCACGAGGTCGGCCCGCCATTCCCCCTCGCGTAGTGCGAGGATCGCGACGCTCGAGGCGGCGAAGACGTTGCGAAGTGAATCGAGCAGTGGCAGCAAGTCTTCGTGGGACGTCGCGAACGTCACTGCTGCCTCGGCGAGTATCGCCGCTTCGGCGCGGGCGCGATCGGCCTCGAGGGAGCGCTGGGAGAAACGAGTGACAACCACGCTTGACGCCACCGCGAAGACGAGGAAGGCGACCAGGGCCACGAGGTCATCGGGACGTGCGACCTCGAGCGTGTGGAACGGTTTGACGAAGTAGAAGTTCTCGAGACCCGAGGCTACGAGCGCACCCAGCACGCCGACCAGCGCACCGGCCCACGTCGTCAGCGCAAGAATCGCAACCAAGTAGACGAGGAACACCGTGGAAATCGACACGCTGGAGCGGATCTGGGTCATTGCGACAGTCAGCAGCGGCAGGAGAACGGCCGCCACGACGGTTGCGATCGCCTGACGTTGCCAGGAGATGGTCTGGCGTTGACGTCGTTGGTGCACGTGGACGGGCCGATCAGGGCCGACCGCAATGATATGGACGTCCAGGTCTCGTGCGTGACGTAATACCTTCTCCGCTACGCCGTTCGCCGGGCGCCAAAGCGGTCGTGGCCGGCTGGAACCAAGAACGATCTGTGTGCCGCGCTCAGAGTGAGCGAACGCGACCAGCGCCGTGGCGACGTCGTCTTCCACCACTTCCTGGAAGATCCCCTCGAACTCGCCAACCAATTCGCGCGCAACAGACGTGTCCGCGGGCGTATGTCGTATATCGTCGGCTTTCACCACGTGCACGGCGAACAGTTCAGCGCCCGTGCGCGATGCGATTCGCGCGGCCCGGCGCAACAACGTTTCGTCGTTCGACGTACCCGTGACGCCAACGATGAGTCGTTCGCGAGTCTCCCAACGCTGTTCTATTGAATGATCGTCGAGGTATTGCTGGAGGGAGTCCTCGACGCGGTCGGCCAGCCAGAGGAGAGCCAGTTCCCGTAGCGCATTGAGATTGCCCACGCGAAAATAGTTCGAGAGCGACGCGTCGATCTTGTCCGCGGCGTAGATATTGCCGTGGGCCATCCTTCGTCGAAGTGCCTCGGGGGTGACGTCGACGATCTCGACCTGCTCCGCTCGGCGCACGACCGCGTCGGGAATCGTCTCTTGTTGACGGATGCCGGTGATCTTCTCGACCACGTCGTTCACCGACTCGAGGTGCTGGATGTTGATGGTCGTGATTACGTCGATGCCCGCGTCGAGCATGACATCAACATCCTGCCAACGCTTTCCGTTCGTACTGCCGACGACGTTCGTGTGAGCCAGTTCGTCTACGAGGGCCACCTCGGGGTGGCGGGCCAACACCGCCTCGAGGTCCATCTCTTCGAGTTCGGTTCCCCGATACTCGCGCGTAACACGCGGCACGACCTCCAAATCGCGAAGTTGGGCATCGGTGAGGGGTCGACCGTGCGTCTCAACATAGGCAATGACGACGTCAGTGCCGCGTTCTTTTCGTCGCCAACCTTCGTCCAACATCCGAAAGGTTTTGCCAACGCCAGGGGCCGAGCCCAGGTAGACCCGGAGCTTTCCGCGCTGCATCGAACCAGTATCGCCTAAGGACATTGTGGACGCCGAAAGGGGGCGCGTGGCCGTAGGCGTCGCGTCAACTGACGCATGTCACTTGGCATGGTGCTCGTTCATCACGTACGCCGCAACGACGTCAACGAGGGCGACAGCGACAATCCTCTGTTCGAGCGTGACCGGTGCACCGCGCGTGGGCGTTAAGACAAATCGACCTTGGACTTGACCGCGCCACTGCGCGATCAACTCTGACTCCGGTCCGGGCAGTCCGATCTCTCGCGCCGGCCAACGCATCCCGACGTTCATGACCTCACCGTTCGACTCGATTCGCGCGAGTGGAGGGTCAGAGAGAAGTCGCTCGAAGCGGCAGGAGCGAAGCGACAACAGGGATACCAGCGAGGTACGCGCCTGATCGATGATGACGTCCACCGGGACCGACGCCGCAGCCAACTCCGCCACGCGGTGAATCATCGAGACGTACTGCGTGGAGTCGTTCCCTGCTCGCCAGTGATGTCGACTTCGTCCGGCCAACTCGGTGATGATGAGGCCGACCACGAAGATCGCGATCGTGGTCTCCAGGTCCTGACGGTGGCTGATCTCGAATTGGTCGTAGGGCCTCGTGAGGAAGAAGTCGAACCACAACGCCCCGGAGATGCTCGCGAGCACGCCCGCGACTCTGTCGCCGAATACCGCAAGGGGGGCAATCACGGCCACCGTGGTCAGAGCGGCAGCAGTGCTGGCGTAGGAGCCGCGAAATGGAATGAGGACTGCATCAACGACGACGGGCGCGGTCAAC
>DATCCA010000075.1:0-16020 GCA_036511575.1 Acidimicrobiales bacterium | reverse complement strand
AATCCGGGTCGCCTGACGTGATCTGTGCAAGTTCGTCTCGCGCAGAACAGATTCCTTCTTGGTGTTCGCAGGAGATCCAAGCCGCCAGTGCGGTTGCCGTATTTTCAACGACCAAGCACAAGACCCCCGAGTTGCCGTCGGACGAAGCGCTGATGGTCGCCCAGTTCGCACTGAGCGAAGTGCAAGCCGCGGGGCACGGCGCACCCACGCTCGTGGACGTACGGCGTTGGGCCACTCAGTTTTTCCCCGCCAATGTTGCGGACGCGATTCAGTCCGTCACCGGTGTCGTGAAGGTCGGTGTACCCGAGTGGCGATTTGTCATCCGCCAGGCATCGAGTCATGCGTCCGTGGTGTTGTGCACGGACCGGGGCCTCGTTGACGCGGGAGGCGGCATGAGGGGGATTGGTGCAGAAAGTTGTCCTTCGAAGAAGCAGGGCTAATCCGTTGCCCTGTGGTTATGTTCTCCGCGGAAAACTGAGCAACGCGCAACTTCGCCCACTTACTCGGCGCCAACGACCTTGAAATCCTGATTGACGAAAATGTGGTGCGGCCAGTTGACGCCAATGTAGTGGACGTTGTATTGGCCGTTGTTGAGTCTGACAACGCGGTCTACGATTCCGCCTGGATACTTCTGCAGTGCAGCTTCAGTAGCCTCGTCAGCGGAAGTGCCACTAACAATCGTTCCTGATCCCTGTGTCCAACCCGCGGGTATCTCACCCACTTTTTTCAGATCCGTTGGTGCACCTCGCGTAAACGAGACCACGGCGGAGGACGTCGCAAACATGCTCGAAGCGGACGACTCCACGATGACCTGCGAGGCGCCGATGGTCGTGCTACTGGTCGTCCCGTAGACGAGGACGTCTTCACCCACTGTCAGTGAGCTGCCGGATATGGACTTCGTTCGATTTTGAAACTTTGTGGCATTCGAATACGTGACGGTCACCGTCTGACCAGCTGATGTTTTGAGTGTCAAGCCCGATGTAGAAATGTCGTTGATCGCGCCAGCCGCTCCTCCGGGCGCCGGTGCAGATCTGGCGTTTGAGCCGAGGGCACCGGACGCCCTCGTTTGGCCAATTGGCGCGGAAGGTTTTGAGGCCGACGAGCTGGAGACGGCGAATCCGATCGAAACTGCGATCACCAAAACTAATGACGAAGCGGCCACCATCCATCTGCTCCTTTTATTCGATAGCCATCGTCGGATCTTGTCGTTCGAGGACATTGATTCGGAATCATTCATTGGAAGCTCCTTACTTAGTTGGTTGTCACCAGCGTGCCAGCCATAAATATGGACTAGTTACGGCGGGCGTTAGAAGCTGATATGAATGTTCGCGCTTCATTGGACCGAACAGGTCAACGTTCGCAGTGATTTGAACTTTCGGTCCTGAACTTCAACGGTCCGACCGATCGGACCCTCGTATTCCCTCGGTCGCGGGTTCGACAATTAAATGACCGGAGAATCTGGCAACTATTGCGAGATGACATCTTTAATAGGGAGCGGACCTTGACTCCAGCGACGACTCGCGAAGCTACAAATCGCGAGTCGTCCCTGATCCCTTTGGTTCACGAATCGTGGTGAAGTCCCACGTCATCACTGACTGTCCTGTCTCGCCCGTACCGCCTGCGCTCTTGTACGTCGCGAGCGCGGCGGCGTTGTCGTCGCTCGTTAGTACCCACATGCCGTAACACCCGCGTTCGCGGGCCAGCACTTCTAATCTCGCAACGAGCATCGTGCCGATGCCCTTACGTTGGTAGGACTCTTTGACTTCGAGCTCGTAGAGAAACATCTCGGTGCCCTTATCCGGGTGTGTCATTTCGACACCGGTCACGAATCCGACGGGTTCACTCTCGTCGTAAGCGATCAGCAAGTGGTGCCGCGCATCATTCAGGAACTGTCGCGTCGCCGTCGTCAACGCGGGACCATCGAACAGGAATTCCGCCTGGGTGACGCGACCTTGGTCGTCGGGACCCATGTGGCGGATTTCCATTGGCCGACCTTACGCTTGTGACGCCGATCGGAGCCGCGTCTCGGACCTACGCGGAATTCGCGAGGTCCGGGGGAGTCTTTCGTTCAAGGTAGACGACGGGACTCCCAAAGTCTTGATCGGCAAGGCCTTCGGCAACGAGACGCATTGCAACGTCCACCGTAAAGCCAATTTTGCCGAGGTCGTTTTCCTCAACGACGATGTCCGGTGGCACTTTGGCGGCTACCAGGGTGAGGGGCGTCGCTGCTTCACGCTTTTCGGATTCAGCCCCGCGATGAACATGAACTATTGGGTTCATTCCACTAAAATAGTTCGTACGTGAAGGTAAATCGGCGACCATCGGTTGTCATTTTCAACATCGCTGGTCCGTTGCGACGACGCGTCGCGTTGGTACATTGGCGAGCAACGACGAGTGGTTTGTTGCTTCCTTCGCCGTGCGGTGACTGAGTGCAATGAGTTAGGGGACTGTCGTCAATGACAATTGAAACGAGTGCGGAGACACCCATTGAGTGGGCGTTCAACCCCTTCGACGCCCAATTTATGACACATCCAGATTCGGTGCTCAGGGCTGCGCGAGAAGATGCCCCTATCTTCATGAGTCCGATACTCGGCTCGTGGATTATCACTCGTTATAACGACATTGCCGCCGTACTGCGTGAGCCGGAGCGTTTCTCATCGAAGGAGATACTCTCCATCACCGAACTACTCGCCCCGGAAGTCCTCGAGCTTTTCGGTGACTACATCCCCATGGAAGGAACGCTCACTGGCGTTGATCCGCCGAACCACACGAGGCTCCGAAGTGTGCTCGAAGCAAAGTTCAGCGCGAGCGGTGTTGCGTCACTCGAGCCAATGGTTCGCGAAGTGTGTGAGGACCTCTTTGTAAAACTCTCAGGTCGACACAGCGCGGATCTCTTATCGGAGTTTGCGTACCCGCTGCCCCTCATCGTGGTCTCACGATTGCTCGGGATTCCGAAGAAGGCCATGATGCCGCTGCGAAAAGCGGTCGAGGAGTGGGGTGAACTCTCAATGGCACTCCTGACCGGCGTGTCGCTGGACGAACAGATGAAGATGGCGACGCACATCCTCGAAATGCATCAACTCATCGGACGCCTTATTGAAGAGCACTACCAACGACCCCAAAACGACCTCCTCGGCGTCATTGCCCAGGCCCGGGACGAGAAGGCTCTTACGCCCCACGAGATGCTCTCGCTGGTTCCCGGTCTCTTTCTCGCCGGCCATGAAGCACCGGCGAATGTGATCACGAACCTCATTTGGCGACTGTTGTCAGTGCCGAATCGATGGCAAGCGCTCCTCGAAAATCCGGAACTCGCGCGGCGATACATTGACGAAGCACTGCGTTGCGATCCGGCGGTTATGGGCATGTGGCGCATCGCCACCCAAGACACCGAGTTCCTCGGACAGTCCATCGCCGCCGGTGAGAAGTTGTTCCTCGTCTATCTATCGGGCAATCGCGACGAAACGCATTACAGCAACCCCGACGAGTTCTCGATCGAACGGGGACGGATCGCTCCGCACCTTGCGTTCGGGCGCGGAATCCACCACTGCATTGGAGCGCCGCTCGCTCGAATTGAATGTCGGGTTGCGCTGGAGATGTTGGCGGAACGCATGCCGAACCTTCGACTCGCTGACGGTTTCACTCCCAGCTATAAGCCCCATCCTTTTTTACGCGGCATGGCTGAGTTGCCGGTGGTTTGGTAGTCGAGTTTCGTTGGCCACATTCGCTCGAGGAGCGCAGGGCGGCGAGGCTGAATTCGCACAGTCCGAACAACTCATTCGCAAGTTTGGACTGCCCGAACAAAACGCACGCGTGACTGGGTTTTCGTGGCGAATCACGCTATACAGATTGTCAAACCTTCAATGCAGCCGGATAATATAGAGCGATGGCGAAACAAAGTCGGTCCGCTCCGGTCATGCAGGCCGTACTTGATGCAGTTGGCGAACGCCTCATGAACGCCGATGAATCGCTCATTCGCATTCCAGAGATATGCGAAGCGACGGGCGTTAACTACGGATCGGTGTATCACCACTTTGGCTCGCGCGAAGGCGTTATCGACGCTGCCTATCACCAAATGTTTACGAAATTGGCCGAAGAGGACATTGCAGTTCTTCACATGGTGAGTGTTTCGTCGCAAACTCACGACGACTACGTGGGATCGGTCGAGGCCCTGATCGGAACGTTTGCCTCGGGCGAGGAGCGTAAGGCTCGTCGGGCCCTGCGTGCACGAATCGTCGCGGCGTCTATGACGCGACCGGAACTTCGTCACCTCATCGGCGGCACGCAATCTCGTTTGACGTCGGAACTACGTCGGATTGTCGAATACGGCCAGGAGCGAAACTGGCTGACCCCGACGATTTCGGCCCAGTCAATCGCGGTGATGATTCAAGTGCTTCTCGTAGGTCGAACGATCGACGATGTGTCGACCACGCCAATCGACAACGCCGAATGGGAGCTCTTCATGGGACTGCTCCTCGCTGTGCTCCTCACCGTCTCGTAGGACCCTTTCCTTGTGGTGAACTATCACCATGAAACTGACACGTCTCATCGTCGCGATGGTTCTTCTCGCGGCGCTCGTGGTCGCCAGTTTTCACACGACGTCGAGTTCTTACTCCTCTCCGGTTGCGGCACCGTGCACGAGTTCCGCGCTGGCGGGCGCCTTCACCAGTCAGTTCAAGTTGACGTCGATGCAGAAGTTCGGCTGTGAGGGCGAGTGGGCGTACGCGTGGGCGACCGTCGGCACTGGAGAACAGGCCATTGGAGTTACCGAAGTGATGCGCTTTGAGCAGGCATCACAACGGTGGGTTCTCGTTTCACGCGGGCGCGACTGCAAGGCGAGCATCCTGCCATCCATCGTCTATCGACTGGGCTGCTTCTCCAACTGACCTACTTCGTGCGCTTGGGTGGCCAAGGAATGAAGGAACTCGTGGTCGCACGTGCAAGGACATCACCTAATGAGATTGGAAAGCCACTCGCAGTTAGGGCATGCTTTCCACCGAGCCGCTGACTGGTGAGTACTTCATCACCTTGAGCTTCGAGCACTAAGCGTAGAACGTGCTCCAGTCAGTCGGTGAGGTTGACGGAAAAGGCTGGAGGGGTGTCGTGCCATGAGCACTGATCCATTAGGTCGCCGCCGTTGCCTCGAGGCTCGTTCCATCTAGCAACGGAGGTGATCATGATTTTCATTGGAGTGGATTGGGCGGAGACCCACCACGACGTCTGTGTTCTGGACGAGGGCGGAACCGTCCTCGCTCGAAAAAAGATTCCCGACTCACTCGTCGGCGTGCGTGCGCTCCATGAGTTGCTGTCGACTTTCGCCGAAGAACCTGAAGAGGTGATCGTCGGCATCGAGAAAGATCGGGGGCTAATTGTCACGGCCATCTTGGCGGCGAACTATCACGTCTACGGACTCAATCCAATGTCCGTCGCGCGTTACCGCGAACGACACGTGACTTCAGGGTCAAAGTCCGATCCCGGGGATGCCAAGGTGCTCGCCGACCTGGTGCGAACCGATCGCCAGAACCACCGCGAAGTTGCGGGCGACTCAGAGGACGCCGACGCCATCAAGGTGCTGGCGCGCGCCCACCAAAGTGCCATTTGGAGTCGTCAACGCGAAATCAACGCGCTCCGCAATGCCTTGAAGGATTACTACCCCGGAGCGCTGGCCGCGTTCGGCACTGGTCTCGACGATCGTGACGCCGTGTCGATCTTGGAGATCGCCCCCACGCCAGCGCTTGGAGCAATGCTGTCACTCTCCAAGATCACTTCGGCGCTACGTCGAGGTGGTCGCCAGCGCAACCTGGAGCGTCGAGCGAAGGAGATCCAAACAGCACTTGGCGAAGAGCAACTGCGCGAACGACCAAAGGTTGAACTCGCCTACGGCACGATTGCCAGCGCCCACGTGACCATGATTCGCACCTACAGCGCGAAGATCGCCGAACTCGAAAACGCGCTCGCCGAGAGTTTTAAGCAGCACCCGGACGCCACGATCATCCTTTCGCTTCCAGGCATAGGAACGGTCCTTGGCGCCCGGGTGCTGGGCGAGTTCGGGGACGACCCGAACCGCTACGCCGACGCTAAGTCTCGCAGGAACTACGCCGGCACGTCGCCCGTGACCAAGGCCTCGGGCAAGAGTCGGCTCGTGCTCGCTCGCCATGCGCGCAACAGACATCTCGCCGCCGCGGCCGACCAATGGGCCTTCTGCTCGCTGCAGTCGTCACCTGGCGCACGAGCGTACTACGACGAATTGAGAGGAAAGGGCAAATCTCACCGTCAGGCGATCCGCCAACTTTCCAACCGGTGGGTTGGTATTTGGCATGCATGCCTCGAAAAGAAAGTCGGCTACGACGAGGATCTCGCCTGGAAACATCGAATTGACATCGCAGCTTGACAACTTAGGGTCAAGGGGTGTCTACGCTTCGTAGTCATGCGAGCACGAGGTTTCGTTACCCTCGCGTGGTCCTCCGCGCAAGAACTATTCAACCAGACGACCGCCTTCGGCCGTCTTGCGCTGGTGCACGTCATCATGATGGCTGGCGACACGCTCGTCACGGTCTCCTTGGCCGGATCGCTGTTCTTCTCGGTCTCACCAACCGAGGCCAAAGGTCGGGTGCTGCTCTATCTCTTGTTGACGATTGCCCCGTTCGCGGTGGTTTCGCCGGTGCTTGGTCCGCTCATTGACCGCTCGGCGAATGGCCGACGGATTCTGGTTGCCCTCTCGGCGAGCGCTCGGGCGGTTCTCTGTTGGATGATGAGCGAGCACCTCAACTCGCTCTGGCTCTTTCCATTGGCGTTCCTCGTACTCATCTCCTCGAAGCTCTACGTCGTCACTCGTGGGGCACTCGTACCCGAGATGGCCCGAACCGACCAACTGCGTGAGCACTCAACGAGCGTGGGCAGCGCGGGATGGCCAGCTGTGGCGGCCCAACAAGATAAGGGCTTCTCGGGGTTCAACGCCCAGTTGACACTGCTCGGCACTATCAGTGGACTGCTCGCCGGTTCGATTGGCGCGGGAATGCTGAAGGGAATCGGCGCGCCGAGTGTGTTGATCGCCGCATCCTTCGTGTTTATCGGCGCGACGGTCGCGAGCCTGCGCTTGCAGAAGCCACCCAAGGAGGTGCGTGATGAAGTTGCCGGTCTCACGCAGGCCGACCGCGATCGAAACGCGCTCAATCCAATGGGTGACATTGAAGTTGCCTGGGGACTGACTGCCGCTTCGCTGATGCGCTTCACGGTGGGTTTCGCCACCTTCCTACTGGCCTTCGGGCTTCGACGCGAGAACGCTGGCCTCGGCTACTTCGCGTTCGCCCTCGCAATGAGCGCAATGGGTTCACTCGTGGGACTGGGCATTGTCACCCGGGTGCGCAACAAGGTGCCCGAGTCAACGCTGCTGACGCTGTCGTTGCTCGCCACGGGACTCGGCGCGGGCGTTGCCGCGTCACATCCGACGCTCAACGCGCAGGTGGTGTTGGCCGGATGGCTCGGACTGTGCGCCGCGGTCGCGCAACCGACCTTCGACGCGATCACGCAACGCAATGTCGCCCCCGGAGCACAGGGACGGACGTTCGCGCGCTTTGCCGTTCGTCAACAGTTGTTGTGGGTCGTCGGCGCACTCATACCCGTTGCGATCACGCTGCGATTCTCCGTTGGTGACACCCTGCTCTCAGTACTCATGACTGGCGCGGGACTCGTCTACGGTCTCGGGCGGCGCTTCGCCCAACGCTGACCCACGTCAACGCCGCCGCACTTAGGATGAAGTCGACATGGCGAGTTCCCCCCGCACTGTGGTGCATCGCGACCTTGCATCGATGCCCCACGTCGTCATTATTGGTGGCGGCTTCGCGGGCATCGGTACCGCCAAAGGCCTCAGTGATCAGGATGTTCGCGTCACGATCATCGATCAGCATAACTTCCACACGTTTCAGCCGCTCTTGTACCAAGTGGCGACCGCGGGCCTCGAGCCGGCCGACGTCGCCTACCCAATTCGAACGATTTTCGGAGCCGCTCGAAACGTCCGCTTTCGTCACGGTCGCGTACGAGCCATTGACCACCCGCGGGGCCTCGTCATCCTCGACGATGGCGCGGAGATCACCTTCGACCACCTCGTGGTGGCGACCGGCGCGATCGCGGCATTCTTCGCCGTGCCCGGTGCCGAGCAGTTCGCACTGCCGCTCTACACGTTGGCCGACGCGCGCCGTCTTCGCAATCGACTGCTGTCAACGCTCGAACGTGCCGACGTTGCCGCCGACCGAGAACGCGTGGGCGTCACGTTCGTCGTTGTCGGTGGTGGACCGACCGGCGTCGAAACATCGGGCGCGCTCTCGGAGCTGATCAAGATTGTGATTCGACGAGATGGTCTGCGCCTCGATACGGCCAAAGTTCGAATCGTGCTCGTGGACGTCGCACCGCGACTGCTCACCCAATTCCCCGACGCGGCCAGCGACTACGCCAGGAAGCATCTCGAGTCAATGGGCGTCGAGGTCGACGTTGGTCGTTCGGTGGTCGAGATTGACGCGACGTCAATTCGATTCAGCGACGGTGAGCGACTCGAGGTCGAGGCCGTCATCTGGGCGGCCGGCGTCAGCGCGGGTGATGCGTTGCCCACCGGACTGGGCGCAACGCCCGGCGCGGCGGGACGCGCGCAGGTCTCGCCCGATTTGCGCCTAGCGGGCAGTACCAACATGTGGGCCGTCGGCGACGCCGCGGCGATACCCCAAAGCGATGGCTCCTTCGCTCCGATGCTGGCGCCTGTCGCGATTCAATCGGGGCGTCACTGCGCAACGCAGATTCTGCACGTGGTGCACGGTGAAGCGACGACGCCGTTTCGCTATCACAACAAGGGCATCATGGCGACGATTGGACGCAACGCCGCGGTCGCCAAACTCCCGTATGGAAGAGTCATCACCGGTCGTCTCGGTTGGCTCGCGTGGCTGGGGCTGCACCTTTGGTATCTCATCGGATTTCGCAACAAGCTGCGCGTACTGATTAATTGGACCTGGCGGTACTTCGACTGGAAGTCGGGGCCCCGCCTCATCGTGGCCGACGCCGAGACCGACGAAAGTTAAAGATCAGGCAATTGGAAGTCGAGCGTGGCGACGTCGGTGCCGCCATCGATCTCGAGAACGGTGCCCGTGATGTAGCCGCCAGCCGGTGACGCGAGGTACACCACACCGGCCGAGATGTCCTCGACGTCGCCGATGCGCCCGAGCAATGTTTTGGACTCCATCATTTCCTTGAGTTCGGGCGTCGTCGTCACGATCTCGAGCGCCGACGTCGCGATTGAACCGGCCGCGATGGCGTTCACGCGAATCTTCGGGCCGAGGTCGCGCGAACTCAGCCGGGTGTAGTGCGCCATCGCGGCCTTCGCCGAGCCGTACGCGGCGTAACCGCGACCCGTCACTCGCCCCATGACCGACGAGATATTGACAATGGCGCCGCCGCCCGTCTCGAGCATCACGGGTACCGCGGCCAAATTGAGCGCGTGCGCCGTGGCGACGTTGAAGTGGAAGGCCTCCTCCATGTACTCGGGCGTCGTCAGGAGAAACGGGAGTGGGATGGCCCCGCCCACGTTGTTCACGACGACGTCGATTCGACCGAACGTCTGGTGCGCGACATTCGCGAGCTCCGCAATGGCACCTAAGTCGGCGAGGTCGCAGGCAACGCCCACACACCGGCGACCCAGCGCTTCGATCTGACGCTTGACGTCGTCGAGGTCTGACTGCGTACGCGACGCAATGACGACGTCGGCGCCAACCTCCGCCAATGCAATGGCGCTCGCTGCGCCGATACCGCGACCCGATCCGGTAACGATCGCCACCTGTCCGTCGATGCGAAAGCGGTCCAGTATCACGGGGTTCTCCTCAGAGCGTTAGTGGCAGACTGTTCGTTCAGCGTTCTAGCACGGTGGTCGTGCCCATGGTGCGGACGACTACGACGTCGTGAGACGGGCCTCGAGGGCGTCGACTTCGTCGGCGAGTTTGGAGGGCAGGTGCTCGGCAAACGTGGCGTAGTGCTCTCGTATTCGGGGCACCTCATCGCGCCATTCGTCGGCGTGGACGGTCAAGAGTTCGGTCATGTCTGCCGGTGTCACGTTGAGTCCTTCGACGTTGAGGGCCGTGGCACTCGGCACGAAGCCGATCGGCGTTTCTACCGCGTCACCGCGACCGGCGGAGCGCTCGAAGACCCATTCGAGCACGCGGGAGTTCTCGCCGTACCCGGGCCAGAGCCAGCGTCCGTCGTCGCCCTTGCGGAACCAGTTGACGTAGAAGATCTTGGGCAGTTTCTCTTCGTCGAATCGGTCCGAGAACGTCAGCCAGTGCGCGAAGTAGTCGGCCATGTTGTAACCGCAGAAGGGCAACATCGCGAAGGGGTCGCGGCGTAGGTTCCCGACGGCGCCGGTGGCCGCGGCCGTTGTCTCCGAGGAGAGGATCGAACCGAGGAAGACGCCGTGGTCCCAGTTTCGAGACTGGAAGATGAGCGGGATCACGCTGGCGCGACGACCGCCGAAGAGGATGGCGTCAATTGGTACGCCGGCCGGGTCCTCCCACTCGTCCGCAATGGCCGGGTCCTGGTTGGCCGGACAGGTGAAGCGCGAGTTGGGGTGCGCCGCGGGCGTGCCGAGTTCCTTGCTCCAGAGTTGGCCCTTCCAGTCGATGAGACCTTCGGGCGGTTCGCCCATGCCCTCCCACCAGATGTCGCCGTCGGGGGTAAGGGCGGTATTGGTGAAAATCGTGTTGGCCCCAATGGTGTGCATCGCGTTGGGGTTGGTCTGCATGTTCGTACCGGGCGCCACGCCGAAGAAGCCGGCCTCGGGATTGATGGCGCGAAGCCGTCCGTCGGGGCCGGGCTTCATCCAGCAAATGTCGTCGCCCACCGTCTCGACCTTCCAGCCCGGCAGGGTGGGTACGAGCATCGCGAGGTTGGTCTTGCCACAGGCGCTCGGAAACGCGCCGGTCACGTAGCGCGACTCGCCCGCGGGGTTCGTCAATTTGAGCACCAACATGTGCTCGGCCAGCCAGCCGTCGTCACGAGCGATGACCGACGCAATGCGCAGCGCGAAGCACTTCTTGCCGAGCAGCGCATTGCCGCCGTAGCCCGAGCCGTAGGAGATGATCTCGCGAGTCTCGGGAAAGTGGACAATGTACTTGTCGACGTTGTTGCACGGCCACCGGACGTCGGCTTGACCCTCTTCGAGCGGCAGGCCCACTGAGTGCAGGCAGGGCACGAAGTCGCCTTCATCGCCGAGCACCTCGAGTGCGCCGGTGCCCATGCGCGTCATGATCTTCATGTTGACCGCGACGTAGGCGGAGTCGGTCAACTCGACACCGATGTGGCTGATGTCCGATCCGAGCGGTCCCATCGAGAACGGCACGACGTACATGGTGCGGCCCTTCATCGAACCTTCGAACAGGTCGTTCAAGATCTCACGCATCTCGGCGGGGTCGCGCCAGTGGTTCGTAGGACCGGCGTCCTTCTCGTCCATCGAGCAGATGAACGTTCGGTCCTCGACGCGTGCGACGTCGCCCGGGTCCGACGTTGCGTAGTAACTATTGGGTCGCTTGGTCGCCGACAGACGTGTCAACGTGCCTTGGTCGACGAGCAGTTGACAAAGGTCGTCGTACTCCTGGTCGGACCCGTCGCACCAGTGGATACGATCGGGTGTTGTGAGTTGTGCTATCTCTTCCACCCAGGCAATGAGTTTCTTGTGTGAGGTTGGGTACGTCACGTTGGGTTCCTCCGCTCTTACTTCTTCGCTTCGTTGCGACACTCTCCTGGCGAACCAGGTTCATGCCCCCGCCAGTTGACCCAACGTTTCCCCAAAGGGATTACCCCCAGCGCGAGGATGACGTCATTGAGCGTATCGCCCAAATTGTCGGTCAAAGCAATATTCCCGAAGGCGAACGTCACATCGGTGACGACGCCGCGGTCCTCGCGCCCTTCGTGGGACAGGCCGTCATTAGTACCGACGTGGCCGTCCTGGGCGTCCACCTCGACGCTGAACTTTTTCCACTCGAAGACTTGGGCTTCAAGGCCGTCGCGGCCGCCGTGTCGGACCTGGCGGCCATGGGCGCGCGTGTTCGCGGAGCGGTCGTCGCCGTCACCGCACCGCCCGGTACGGACCTCGAAGAACTTCACCGCGGCATGGCCGACGCGTCGATTGTCACCAACTGTCCGATCGTGGGGGGCGACCTCGCCCAGGGCCGCGACGTCTCGGTTGCGGTCACGGTGGTGGGTGAGTGCCCCGGTCGCGGAGCGGTCTATCGCAGTGGAGCGAAGGTGGGCGACGAGATTCTCGTCACCGGTCCCCTCGGCCGCTCGGCCGCGGGACTTCGACGTCGCCGTGAAGGCGCGTCACTCAGTGACGAACTCGTGGTGGCACATCGCCGACCGTGGCCGCGACTGAGCGAAGGCATGGCCGCGCGCGGCGCGGGCGTGCACGCGATGATGGACCTGAGCGACGGACTCGGACTCGACTTGCACCGACTCTGTGATGCCTCCAACGTCGGTTTTGCCCTGTTCGATGTGCCGGTGGCCGCCGGTGCGACTTACGAGGAAGCGACCGCGGGGGGAGAGGACTACGAGTTGTTGATCACGACGGACGACGCCGCGCGCCTGCGACTCATCTTCTTGGACCGCGGCCTACGCGAGCCCATCACGATTGGCACGGTGGTCGCGGAGCGTTCGTCGCGGACGTTGCGCGGCGCGTTCTTTGAACGTAGGGGTTGGCAGCACCAGCTCTGATTAGGCGCTGACGTTGCGACGAGCGGGTTTGGTGACCTTGCCCGATCGGATGCAGCCGGTGCAGACGTTCATGCGCTTGGGCGTACCGCCCACCAGCGCGCGCACGCGCTGGATGTTCGGGTTCCAACGTCGCTTGGTGCGACGGTGCGAGTGAGAGACGTTCATGCCGAACGACGGCTTCTTGCCGCAGATTTCGCAGACGGATGCCATGATGAACAATCTCCTTTGACCGGGTCCGCGCCCCAGGCGCCACCGGTATAAACCGAAGGACCATTGTAGCATCGCTAGCGATGACCTCTCCGCTGACGCTGTCCGCACGCGAACTGCGTACGACGATTGGTACGTACGCGGAACTGCTGCGTTCCCACAAGGATGTCATCAATCGCCTCAATGTCTATCCGGTCCCCGACGGTGACACCGGGACCAATATGACCCTCACAATCGAATCGGTCGCGGCCGAACTCGACCCCCTCGCCGACGACGCCGACATGGCCGACGTCTGCAAGGCCATCGCGCACGGCTCACTGATGGGGGCCCGTGGTAACTCCGGGGTAATCCTCTCCCAGATGCTGCGCGGCCTCGTGGCGAAGTTCCCCGGGCACGGCGACGTCTCGGCCGACCTGTTGGCGGAGTCCCTCGAGAACGCCGACGTCCTCGCGCGCCAGGCGGTGGTGCGCATCGTCGAAGGGACGATGCTCTCCATCGCGCGCGCCGCGGCCGAAGGAGCTCGGGCGCACTGTGAGACGTTGACGGCCCTCGTGCGTTCAGCACGTGACCGCGCCAAGGACGCATTGGCCTTCACGCCCGAGCAACTGCCGGTCCTGAAGCAGGCCGGCGTCGTGGACTCGGGAGGCACGGGACTCTTATTGCTCTTCGACGCGCTCTGTTACACGGTGGCCAACGATCCACTGCCGATCGCACCGTCGGCTGACTCCATTGAGGTGCACGTGCACGAAGAGACCGAAGTACGTGAGGCTGGCAACATTGCCGACCTGCGCTACGAGGTCATGTACTTCCTCGACGCCGACGACGCAAAGATGCACGCCTTTCGCGAGGTCTGGTCGGGCATTGGCGACTCGATCGTCATCGTCGGTGGCGACGGACTCTATAACTGTCACATCCACACCGACAACATTGGCACCGCGGTCGAAGCGGCGCTCGACGCGGGACGACCGCGTCAGATTCGCGTGACCGATCTCACGGAACAAGTGATTGAGGAACGTTGGGTGCGCGAGGGCGGCGCCCAGCAGGCCGACGTGCAAGCGGATCCGGCGCCGCCGACCGCGGTCGTTGCCGTTGTGGTCGGCGAAGGCGTTGGACGAATCTTTCGCTCACTCGGTGTACGGGTTCTCGTAAAGGGGGGACAGTCAATGAATCCTTCCACCGCCGATCTGGTGGAGGCCGTGATCGCGACGGGTTCCCAGCAGGTCGTGCTGTTACCGAACAACAAGAACATTCGACCAGTCGCCGAACAGGTCAACGCGCTCGTCGACCAAGTGGTGACGGTAGTGCCGACCAACTCCATTGTCGAAGGTTTCGCTGCGCTCCTCGACTACGACCCCGACGCATCCGCCGAGGACAACGTGAAGTCAATGAGTCTCTCCGCGTGCAACGTCGTCGCGGGCGAGGTAACCCAGGCCGTACGCGACACGACGACCGACGTCGGTCAGGTGCACGTTGGTGACTGGATTGGACTGTCGGCCGCGGGCGTTCGCGCAGTAGCAGATTCGATTGCGGGCGCGAGCAACCACCTCCTCGCCCAACTCATCACGCCGAGCCACGAACTGTTGACGATCATCGAAGGCGAGGGAAGTTCCCCGGCCAACACCCGGCGGATCACGGAGTTCATCTCTGACGAGTACCCCCGCGTCGCCGTTGAAGTGCATCACGGGGGTCAGCCGCTCTACCCCTACTACTTCGGCATCGAGTGAGTGAGACAGCACCGCGCGGACTACGCCGCTTAGGCGACGTTCCGGTCAGTCAACTGCGCCACATTGGTGAGAAGCGCGTCGCCGCGCTGGCCACCCTCGGCATTGAGAACGTCTTTGACCTACTCACCGTCTATCCGCGTCGCTACATTGACCGCACCAAACGCGTGGATCTCTCCGACCTCACCGTCGGAGAGGAGGCGGCCGTCTTTGGCGAGGTGACCAAGGTGAGTGGGCGGCGCATCAAGAACGGCAAGGTGATGGTCGACGTCACGGTGAGCGACGACAGCGGCTCTCTCAAGGTGGTCTTCTTCAACCAAGCGTGGCGAGAACGTCAACTGAGCGTTGGGGTCGCGGCGCTGTTCTTCGCCAAGGTCACTGATTACAAGGGTCAGCGCCAGATGACCAACCCCGTCGTCGACGTCATTATCGGCGCGAGTGGCGACGAACGTGACGCGTCGAGAATCGGACGCGTCGTGGCGATCTATCCGGCGTCGGGCAAGGCCGGACTTACCAGTTGGGAGATGGGTGGGTTCATCGAAGAGTCCCTGCGACGTGCCGGTCCGATGCTCGATCCCGTACCGTCCTCAGTACGGGTGGACATGGACCTCGTTGATCGCACGACGTCGTTCTGGGGCATCCATCTGCCCGAGAACTACGCC
Source organism: Acidimicrobiales bacterium (assembly GCA_036511575.1). Classification (GTDB taxonomy): domain Bacteria; phylum Actinomycetota; class Acidimicrobiia; order Acidimicrobiales; family RAAP-2; genus RAAP-2. The sequence continues at coordinate 692 of DATCCA010000075.1, read as the reverse complement.
GACATCGTGCCGGCACGACGGCGACTGGTGTTCGATGAGTTCCTACGACTTCAGCTCCTCCTGGCTCTTCGCCGACGCCGCCTCGAGGAGTCGTCGGCGGGCATCCGCCATCCCATCAGTGACGATGACCTCGACGTCGGGCCGGGCGCGTTGAGTGATCCCTCGTCGTCACTGGTACGGCGATTCCTCGTTGGTCATCACTTCGCATTGACGTCGTCCCAGCGAAAGGTCCTGGGCGAGATCGCGAAGGACCTATCGTCGCCCCTCCCCATGCATCGCCTCCTCCAGGGCGACGTCGGGTCGGGCAAGACCGTGGTGGCGTTGACCGCGCTACTCGCGTCGCTCGACGGTCGCCGCCAGGGTGCGCTCATGGCGCCGACCGAGGTCTTGGCCGAACAGCACCTCTCCTCGCTGCGCAAGGATTTAGAGGGTCTCACCAAAGCGGACTCGGCGGTGCTCGGGGGCGAGCGACCACTCTCCATTCAGCTCCTCACGGGCCGCGTGCGCGCGAAGGACCGCGCGTCGGTGCTGGCCGGACTGCGCGACGGCTCCGTCGACATTGTGGTTGGCACGCACGCCCTGTTGAGCGACGACGTGCGCTTCAAGGCACTGGGCGTGATCGTCATCGACGAACAACACCGATTTGGGGTGGAGCAACGTGCGGCGTTGCGTGACAAGGGTCGCGAACGAAG
>DATCCA010000074.1:0-8508 GCA_036511575.1 Acidimicrobiales bacterium | reverse complement strand
CGGCGAGGACTTCGCCAATGATCTTGGTCATCTTGTGGGCCGGGAGTGGTTCGCCGCCTTCGGCCTCGGCTACTTCACCAGAGAACGCTTCCACCGAAGGGTTACCACCGACGAGCACGTGACGTAAGGCCTCGCCACTCGCCTCCGAGTCATTGACTTCGTCGAGCGCGGCCGCCACGTCGTGCTCCGGAGAATCGGCCACCACGTGCACGATGTGCATCGCCTCTTCACGACCGGTCGCCGTGGAGACCGCCGGTGCGCGGTCGGGGTTTTGTTGCGCGTCCCATTCGGCGAGCGCTTCGTTATAACCACCTTCGCCGGCGTGCAGGACGCGGGTCGTAGGTGCTTCGGCGACGTCGCCAGCTTCATCAGGGGCCGGCGCGGCGTCCTCAGGGTCCTCGTGGTGGCGAACTTCGCGGATCGGCACGATGAGACTTCCGTCGGGATTTCGTACGATTTCCATGGCAACTCCATTCTGGGAACAAGTAACCGTCAAGACCAACCTAAAGGGTCGACGGGGACGCGCAAACGGCGCCGTCCAGCTTCAACCTTGCGTACGACCGCCGCGCGCGCCTCGTCGTACGCTGGGACCCAAGGCGAACCCACGGCGGCGCGCGATGACCGTGGAGAAGTACTTCGCCGTCGAGTGTCCCGGAAAGAGCGAAGCGTGAAACTAACGGTGGCATTCGATCGGACCGTGGGTCGTCCGCTCTATCGCGTCCATGTGCGGCTCTATCGGCTCACCCGCGGAGTCATAGGTCACAGGAGCCCGGTCGGCCCAATGCTGATCTTGACGGTGATAGGTCGAAAAACCGGTCAATCTCGATCCATCACGCTGCTCTACTACGAGGCACGTGGCACGTACTACGTCGTGGCATCCAACGGCGGCCGACCCGGTCATCCCACGTGGCTACTCAATGTTCGGGCACACGCCGACGTGCGCGTGCAGGTCGGCGCCACACGTTTCGACGCACTCGCTCGCGAACTGCCCGCGGAGGAACGTGCGTCAGTATGGCCCGAACTCACGAACTTTTACTCGGGCTGGGCCCACTACGAAACGCTGACGGACCGCACCATCTCGGTCATCGCGCTCGAACCCGAAGTAACTACGGACGCGACGCGACGTGCGCCGCGTCAGGTGTGAGGTCACGAGTGACGCCACGCTCACCGAAACTCGGGCGTCGCATCAAGATGTACACCGTCGTGAAGGCGCCGAAGAAGAGGATGGCCACCAACACGGGTAGGACGATATTCCAGCGAAGTGCGGAGTGCGCGTGCGCGCCAAGATGTGAGGCCGCGTCAATCAGTCCAGACCTCGCCTGAAGGGGGATTCCAGGAAAACTCACCATGCTCCTTCCGTGTTTCTAATACATCGTGTGTTACTTAATCGTACACTACTTCTTCGTGTACAATCAGAAAAGGTGGCCACCCTTGGTGTTCGGGTTGAACGTCGGAACCGTTGGACCACTTGACAATGCGAAATGAAGGTCAGGGAAATGAGCGAGCGATGAACCCAGGGCATGACGTTGCGGATTCGACCGACACCCCAGGAGAAACGAACGCCGTTGATCCGTTAGCTCTGGAGCGTCAAGTCTGCTTCGCGTTGGTCGTGGCGTCGCGCAGCGTCCTCGCGATCTATCGACCCCTGCTCGAACCGCTCGGCCTCACGCACCCCCAGTACCTCGTGATGCTCGCGCTCTGGGGTGACACACCGCTGAGCGTTCGAGAAATCGGTGCGCTGTTACAACTCGATTCGCCAACGTTGTCGCCCTTGCTCAAGCGACTCGAGTCGGCCGGACTGATCACGCGAACGCGAAGTGGCGAGGACGAACGCCAGGTCAATATTGGACTCAGCGCCCGTGGTCGCGCGCTGCGCGATGGGGCGACGACGATTCCACCGGCGGTCGTGGCTCGACTTGGTATTTCGATTCCCGAACTCGAAGCGCTGCACGCAGCGCTCACGAGCGTGATTGACGCGGCGCGACAAACGGGCGCGGTGTCAGCGCTCGACTGACGAAGCCGTTACGTTCGAATACCGGCGATGACCAGGTCGAACATTCCTTCGACGCGGCGGGCGTCGGGTGCCTGTTCGTTCGCGAGCACGATACCGTGCATCAGTCGAAGCACGTCGATCAACTCCACATCGGCGCGAACTTCGCCCGCCGCCTGCGCGTGCTGCAACAAGACGACGCCGGCGTCACGCATGCTCGCACAGGCGATTTGAATTTCCGTGCCTTCGGTGTGCTTGGCGTTCATTACCGCGGCACCCATGCTTCGTCCGTGAGCTCCGAAGTCTCTCTGAAGACGAAGCCAGCTGACGAGTGCGTCGAAACTGGATGGCGCGTCCGCGAGGGCAACGGCGCGCGCGCGTAACTCGAGCGCTTCATCGATGAAGGCCGCTTCGAGCAGGTCTTGGCGCGTCGGAAAGTGGCGATACAACGTGCCGATGCCAACACCGGCGTCGCGCGCGATGTCTTCCAGCACGATATTGCCGCCGCGCTCGGCGATTGCGGTGCGCGCGGTGGCCAGAATGATCTCGTAGTTTCGCTGAGCGTCTGCTCGTCGTGGAGGCCGGGTTACCGTCGCTTCACTCATCTCGCTCCTCGACTAGGCCCCTGCAAAGAATTTTCAAGAAATACTTGCAACCGGAGGCATCCTCCGTATAGTATGTGGAGGCACCCTCATGTTAGGCCCTCCGGAGGCCAAACGCAATGGCTTTTAAAAAAAGGGTGGCCAAGACCCCAACGTTCCGGCTCATTCAAACCAAGTCCTCATTTAAGGAGACAACGTGCCTCTCGCCTCTCACGCCCAAAAACGGGCCGCTTCGATCGCGTTGGCCATCATCGTGACCTGTCAGTTGATGGTCGTTCTCGACGCCACCGTCGTCAACATAGCCCTCGTGCCCATCAAGCACTCGCTGCACTTCAGTTCCGCCGGCCTTTCGTGGGTCATCGACGCCTACAGCCTCGCCTTTGGCGGACTGCTCCTCCTCGGTGGACGAGCGGGCGACGTCTTTGGTCGACGCCGAATGCTCATGATCGGTCTCACGATCTTTACGGTCGCTTCGCTGTTCGCGGGCCTCGCGACGTCGGCGACGATGTTGCTCTTGATGCGAGGCGTGCAAGGTGTAGGTGCCGCACTGGCCGCGCCGAGCACGCTGAGTTTGATCAGCGCGACCTTCGAAGAGGGTCCCGAGCGCAACCGGGCACTGGGCATCTTCACCGCGGTCTCGGCCGGCGGTGGTTCGCTCGGTCTGATACTCGGTGGAGCGCTCACCTCGTGGGTGTCCTGGCGCTCGGTGATGTTCATCAACGTGCCCATCGGCCTCGCGATCATTCTCCTGGCCCCACGTTTTGTTCCCGAGCCGCCGCGCAACGGTGGACGTCTTGACGTCGCCGGGGCGGCGTTGGTCACGGGCGGTCTCGCGACGTTGATCTACGGCTTCATTCGCATCGCGGAACACGGCGCTCCCTCGATGACCGCCGCATCCTTCGCGCTCAGCGTCGTGCTCCTGTTCAGCTTCGTGCGTGTCGAGCGCACGCGAGTACAGCCATTGCTCCCGATGCGACTGGTCACTGACCGTCTTCGTGGGCCGGCCTACTTCACCATGATGTTGGTACCGGCAGTCATGTACGGCGTCTTCTTCTTCACGAGTCAGTTCCTTGAAGGCGTCAAACACTTCAGTGCCCTCCAGACGGGCCTCGCCTTCTTGCCCATGACCGCACTCATCTTCACGAGTTCGAGAATCACGCCGAAGTTGATTGCACGCATAGGGGCACGTCCGATATTGCTCTTCGGTCTTGTCGCCATTGGCGTGGCCACCTTGTGGATCTCCAAGGCGACGCCGTCGCAAAGCTACGTTGAGAGCCTGTTCGGTCCCCTGGCACTCTTCGGCATCGGCGCGGGTTCGTGCTTCTTGCCACTGAGCGTGACAATACTCACAGGTGTCCCACGAGCCGACGCCGGTGCCGCTTCGGGAATGCTCCAGACGATGCAGCAGACCGGCGGCGCACTCGGCGTTGCCGCGCTCTCGAGCATCGCCGCGGCGCACGGTAACTCCGACGCGCTGACGGTCGGTGCCGGCATCATCGTGGTGGCGTTCCTCGTCGCCTACTTCGCGATTCGACCGACTCGTTCGAACGTGCCAGCGACCGCGGAAGAAGTGGCCGACGAGATGATTCCGCTCCTCTTGAGCGAATAGCTGCAACGGCGTCGTCGTCGAAGAACGAGCGCCACCGCACACCGACCTCACAGTCCGCTGAGGTCGGTGTGCGGTTTTCTCGCCAGCGCCGTGCTCGACGTACTTTTACTTTCATCGAATCACCACGATGAAGTAGAGGACCGCGACCGCGCAACGCTCCTACACGGACTCCTTCGCGCAGATGCAGAACAGCCATTGGTCCACGTCGCCGTCGACGCGGCGGATCGAGCGCAGCGTCCACGGGGAGTCATCAATGACCGCGACGAGGTCGGCTTCGCTCCAGTACGTGAAGTGGCGCGGCCCATTCAGCTTCTTGGTGACCCACTCGGCACCCACGCCTTCCTTCAGCGTGAAAACGAGGAGCCCTTCGTCGGTCGTCGCGTCGAAGGACTTCTCCAAGACACGCGCGAAATCGAAACGCTCCAAGTGAAGAAAGACCGCGTTGGCGAAGATCGCGTTCCACGGACCGCCGAGATCGTCAGTGATCACGTTGAGTTGGTCGGCCTCGTGACCCGCGCGTCGAAGCGCCTCGACGAAGGCGGGCGTGGCGTCACTTCGTCGAACGGCCAGACCGCGCGACTCCATGACATTCGCCTCCTCCCCCGATGCGCTGCCGATCTCCAGCACGAGCGCGTGCGCTCGAAGATTGGCCACCATGGCGTCAATGAGCGACACGACTTCGAACCAGGACCCCGAGCGTCGACTGTCGTTCATCCATAAGTCGGCCGACTCGTCATACGTCCGCAGCGTCAGGTCGTTGGCGCTCGCCGGGTGTTCTTCCACCTTCTAAGTATCGTCAACGAGCTCGGTGTTGGTGACGCAGGAGGTCGCAATGTCGGATCGCCGCGTTATGGTCGCTACCAAATGCGATAACTCATCTGGCTCGTAGCCCACGACTCCGCCGTTTGTTAGCGCGCCTTGGCGAGGAGTCGGAGCGTATCGATTGAAGAGAGGATTCATTATGACCGCATCGACGGTTCTCGGCGGCACGTTCGACATGGCGAACGGTCTGAACGTCACGCGTATGGGCTACGGCGCCATGCAACTCGCCGGACCGGGCGTCTTCGGGCCACCGAAGGACCACGATGAGGCAATCGCAGTGCTGCGAGAGGTCGTTGAGCTCGGCATCACGCACATCGACACCAGTGACTTCTATGGCCCGTACGTCACGAACGAACTCATCAAAGAGGCGTTGTACCCCTACCCCGACGATCTCGTCATCGTGACAAAAGTCGGTGCCCGTCGAGACGGAGTAGGCAACTGGCTCCATGCCCGCACGCCCGATGAGATTCGAAGCGCCGTGCATGACAACCTCGTCCACTTGGGGCTCGATGCACTCGACGTCGTGAACCTGCGATTCGGCGGCTTTGCAGCGGCAGAACCCGAATCACTCGAGGAGCAGTTCGCCGCGCTCGCCGAGCTGCAACAACAGGGTCTCATTCGTCACCTCGGCGTCAGCACCGTCAGCGCAGCGCAGATTACTGAAGCGCAGTCAATCGCGCCCGTGGTGTGTGTCCAGAACTTCTACAACGTCGCCCATCGCGTCGACGATGAGTTGATTGTCGCTCTCAACGATCAGGGCATTGGCTACGTGCCCTACTTCCCGCTCGGCGGATTCACCCCCCTGCAGTCAGGTGCCCTCAGCGCAGTGGCCGCTCGCCTCAACGTATCGCCGATGACGGTGGCGATTGCGTGGCTCCTGCAACGCTCGCCCAACATTCTGCTTATTCCAGGCACCTCGTCAAGAGCGCACCTTTCCGAGAACGTCGTGGGCGCGTCCCTCACGCTCTCTGAAGACGACGTGGCGCAACTCGACGCGATTGGGTCATCGGCCCATTAGGCCCGATTGAATACGTTCACGATGATGGTTGCGAGTAGTACGAGTCGCCGTCGAGGTCCTCGAGCAGTCCCGGGTGCGTGGGCGTCCAGGCCATGAGTTCACGCGTCTTGACGTTCGACGCGGGACTGTCGAGCGCGAGAAACGACGCAAGCCACGTAAAGTGCGCCGCGGCGTCCTCCGGCGCAATCGACACCACGGGGACATTGAGGTGACGACCAATGACCTCCGCGACGTCACGTAAGGCCACGCCTTCTTCGCCAGTCGCGTGCAACGTCGTACCGGCGGGGGCATTCTCCAGCGCTAGTCGAAAGAGTTGCGCGGCGTCGAACCGGTGCACTGCGGGCCAACGGTTGGAACCGTCACCGATGTAGCCGGAGACGCCCGTGGCTCGAGCGATGGCCACCACGGTCGCCATAAAGCCGTTATCGCCGGCGCCGTGGACAGTCGGCGCCAATCGCACGATGGATGAACGAACACCGCGCGACGCGAAGCCCAGCGTCGTCTCCGCATTGACGAGTCGCGGTGAGGGACTGCCTACCGCATGCGTGGTGGAAGGGTCACCACCGTGTCCGTCGTCCTCAGTGACAATGTGTCCCGGCGTCAGTCCAAGCAGCCCCGAGGCGATGACGAGTGGTCGGCCCGTAGCGGCGAGCGCATCGCCGAAGGTGTCGATCGCACGTCGATCGGCGTCGGTCGCTCCTTGAAAGTCACTTGAGAATGCGATGTCATGTTTGAAGGCGAGGTGGATCACGCCGTCGGACTCTTGCGCGCCGTCGCGCAGGATGTCGAGATCATCCACCGTCCCACGCAGCACGGCAGCTCCTGCCGCCACCAACGCCGACGCGGCCTCGTCGGATCGGGCCAGTCCAACGACGTGGTGGCCAGCGCCAAGCAGTTCGGGAACAACGGCTCGTCCGATCCAACCTGACGCTCCTGTAACAAATACCTTCATACCGCTCCTCTTCAATTGTCCGGCGAGCGCATCCAGCCTCGCAGCCATGTCAGTTACTGTCATCACAAATCACAATAGCAATGATGTCAGTGACTGTCAACACGAACTACCATTGAGCAATGACTCGATGGGAACCGGACAGCCGAGGACGGCTCGAACAGGCCGCCCTCGCTCTCTACGGTGAGCGGGGTTTTGATGACACCACGGTGGCCGAGATCGCCGAACGCGCGGGGCTGACCGAGCGCACGTTCTTTCGACACTTCGCGGACAAGCGCGACGTCCTGTTTGGCGGGGCCGGCGCGCTGCAAGATCTCTTCGTTGACGTGGTGAGGAACGCTCCCCCCACTGCCCCGCCGATCGATGCCGCCATGCTGGCACTTGATGCCGCTGGTGCCCTACTTCAGGATCGCCGCGACTTCGCGCGTCAACGCCACGCAATCATTTCCGCAAGTACCGAGTTGCGCGAGCGCGAGCTCATCAAGCTCGCCACCCTTTCGGCGGCGGTTGCCAGAGCGCTGCGCGACCGGGGCGTCCGAGAGCCCACCGCGAGTCTCACTGGCGAGGTGGCCATCACCCTCTTCAAAGTTGGCTTCGATCGATGGGTCGCAGAGCCGGAGCAACGGACACTGATCCAACTGATGCGCCAATCATTCGACGAATTGAAGGCGGTCACCGCTTCAGGTTGAATGCTGATGGACTTCGGATATGCAGGCAGGTGTTAGAGCGCGATGCCGAGACGAATGGTCACGATGTCGCCCACGTCGATTCTCTCCGCTTTTCGCACCGCTGTTTTCAGCGGCACGACATAGCCACCGTCCTTCGCAAACAACGACGTCGTGAATTGGGTCGAACCGATTTGTGCCTCGACGGGAATCATGCCCCAGCCGTAGGTGACGAGGGCAGCCGTCGCCTGAATCTCCGCACTCTCCTCGTCGGGCACCATGACGAAATGAAACGGCGCCGGTCCCCGCCACTCAAAGACGTCACCGCTGAATTCAAGGTCCACGACGTCACCCTAAGAGATGGAAGTGACATCTGCACGATGACGACAGCCAACCCAACGTGCGTGTTCTTGACTCGTCATCGACGCATCTCACGCCCGCACGGTCAGTGAGGAAGACCCTGTTTGGCATCCGCACTCACGACGCCGGGGCTGAGACAGACTTTACCCGGCAGTTCCTTGGTGAGATTGCAAATGTCGGCGGTGAGTTGATTGGCCGTCGCGACAATCGACTGGGTGACTGAATTGTTTTGATCACTCAGGTTGCTGGCAATTTTCTTGGCGCGAAGTCCGGCCAGCAATGAAGGGCTGTAATTGGACCCAACTTGCAAGAACCGGTTGCCAAAATCAATGAAGGGGATTAGACCGGCCGACGTGAGACCGGGCACCCACTTCGAATTGTCGTATTTGTTGACGATCGCGTTCTGCGCCTTCGTCAGTGTCATGAGCGGTTGATGTTTTACAGTTTCGACTTCAACTTCGGTGAACGTCAAGTACGACGAGGTGAACACCGC
>DATCCA010000073.1:0-9631 GCA_036511575.1 Acidimicrobiales bacterium | reverse complement strand
CGGGCGCTGTCGTCGGTGTCGTGTAGACGGTGGTGGGCGTGCTTTTGCGCACTGTGGTGGGTGTCGTTCGCACTGTCGTGGTGGGAGTCGTTCGCACTGTCGTGGTGGGCGTGCTCTGGTGCACTGTGGTGGGCGTCGCTCCCACCGTCGTCGTGGTGTCGTGCGCGGGCGACGTCGTCGTGGTCGTCAAACGCGGAACCGAGGTGGTCGTGGGCGGGGTAGAGACCGTCGTCGTCGACTTGACGGCGCTCGCCTCGGCGCCCACGAGGACGGCCGACAACGCGCATGATCCGAGGAAGATCAATTGCGTAAAGCGTCGAACGCGCGCAAAGCGGCGATCGCGCTGTTGGGGAGTGCGCTCGGTGGGGACCATAAGGTTTCTCTGTCCCTACAGTCTCGCAGCGGTTGCTAAAGAAATGACCGGTTCACGATAAGAAACAACGCAGAATTGAGACTCCGTTGTGCGGCCTTTACGTCGTTTCGACGATTGGCAGTGTGATTGTGAATCGAGCGCCGCCGAGGGTTGGATCGCGGTCAACGCTGACGGTGCCACCGAGTTCCGCGACAACCTGGGCGACAATCGAGAGACCGAGGCCCGAACCGGGTAGCGCCCTGGCCGAAGCGGCACGCCAGAAGCGGTCGAAGATGAAGGGTTGATCTTCATCAGAGATGCCGGGGCCACTATCACTTACCGTGATAGTGCCTTCTACTGCCGAAACCGCGATCTGGCCGTTGGTTGGAGTGAACTTCACGGCGTTCGTGAGAAGATTCGAAACCGCGCGAATGAGTCGGTCGCGTCGCCCGAGCACCGTCGAGGGGGTGACCGTCACGTCAATCGTGATGTCCTTGATGCGCGCGTACGTGCGCGCAGTGTCGATGCACTCGTCGAGACATTCATCGAGTCGGAGCGATTCCACCGCGCCCTCGCTTCGTTCACCTCTCGCGAGCTCGCCGAGGTCGGTTACCAGCGCAGCCAGTTCATCGACCTGGGTGACCATGTCGTTGGTCAATTGGAGGAGGTCGTCGGGATTGAGTTCTTGCGCCCGTGAGAGGACTTGGGCATTGGTTCGCAGCGAAGTGAGGGGAGTGCGCAACTCGTGGCTCGCGTCAACCACGAGTTGTCGCTGCAACACCTGCGAGCTTTCAACAGTGCTGAGGAGTCGGTTGAAGACTCGTCGGAGGCGTCCCAGCTCGTCGGCTTCGCCCTCGACGAGGCGGTAGCCCAGGTCATTGGTTTCGGCGACCGTTTCAATCTCATTGGTCACGGCTTCGAGGGGACGAAGTGCCGCGCGCGCCAGCAGCAATCCGAGTCCGAGGGCAAGAAGTAACCCGCCAAAGGCGACGATAACCAACGTGCGCACGAGGCTCCGCAACTGGCTGACCTGTCCGGTGATGTCGACCACGAACATCTCCGCGGTCGACGTTTTGGTCTCGTAGGCACCCATCGTGAGGCTGACAATCGATCCTTTTGGAATCGGTTCGATGAACTCGCGCACGCTTCCTCCGTCAACGACTGCCGTGCGGTATAGCGCGGGACTCTTGCCCTTCGCGACGGCCAAGATCGTCGAGTCGATGGGAATACCTAGCTCAGAGGGAACGGTCTGGCGGTTGGGCAGCACGAGCACGACGTAGGCGCCAAAGTGAGGACTATTGGACCCGTTCCCCGGATTGGCCTCGGCGTAGAGGGATTCGTCGACGGAGTGGATGAGCGAGTTTCGTGTCGTGAGAAACGCCGCGAAGCAGGCGAGTACCACCGCAATGGCGGCAACACCTACGGTCGCCGCAATTACCCGAGATCGAAACGTCACGTGGTGCGCAGTGCGTAACCAACACCACGCACCGTCTGAATCAGGCGTTGCTCACCGGCCTCTTCGAGTTTGCGTCGCAAGTAACCGATGTAGACGGCCAACGAGTTGGTGCCCGAATCAAAGTTGTAGCCCCACACGAGGTCCAGAATCTGGTCTCGCGTCAGGACTTGACGTGGGTGGTGGAGGAACAGTTCAAGTAAATCGAACTCAATCTTGGTCAGTTCAACCGAACGGGTACCGCGATGAACTTCTCGGGTCTGAGGACTGAGACTGAGATCCTCAAAACGAAGCACCGCGCCATCGCCATCGAGGACATTGTGGCGTCGCAAGAGTGCACGCAGTCGTGCCAGTAACTCCGCGAGGTCGAAGGGCTTTACGAGATAGTCGTCGGCACCGACGTCGAGCCCGGCCACGCGGTCGTTGACCGCGTCGCGAGCGGTCAACATCAAAATCGGTGTTGAGTCGCCCGAACGTCGAATTCGTCGGCAAATCTCAAGGCCGTCGATGTCGGGCAACTGCAGGTCGAGCACAATGGCGTCGGGCGCTCGAAGTTGGATTGCCTTGAGTGCGCTCGTGCCATCGTCGAAGAGCTCAACGTCGTAGTTCTCCATTCGGAGGGCGCGACCGAGCGCACTGCGGATCGCCGCGTCGTCGTCAACAATCGCGATATAGGAGTTCGTTGATGGTGCGCTAGTCACGATGCGGCTTTCTCAGTTTGTTGGTACAGGCTCTAGTGTTGCTGGTTGGTGTTAAGCGTCTTCAGAGATTCGCTAAGAATCTCTGAAGATTGCCACAGTGCCGGTAGTGGCGGGTAGTTCAATTGGCAGAACGACGGACTTTGAATCCGTAGGTTGGAGGTTCGAGCCCTCCCCCGCCAGCCACTTTTCAGGAATCGAGCCGTTCCAAGAGTGCAGCGAAGACCAGAGGCTGGTCTCCCTGAATCGAGTGGCCCGAATCGGCGACGTGCACAACCGTGGCGCCCGGCAGTCGTTTTAGGAACTCCTCCTCGTCATCATCGTCAACAACGGACCCCGGGCCTATAGCGCGAAGGAGCGTTACGGGCATCGCGAGTTCGGACAACTTCTCCCAGAGATCGCCAGTATCGGGCGCGGTGAGTTCTGAGCGCGCATGCAACTGGTGACGCCACACCCACGATCCGTCACTCTGCTGCACCGCGTTATGCAAGATACCGCGACGAAGTGACGAGACCGAACGGGTGGGGTTGTGTTCGATCGTTCGTGCTAAGAGCGCATCGAAGTCGTCGAACGACGTCGGGCCGTTCACGAAGTCAGTGATGTGACGCGCCTTGTCGGCGTTGACGCCGGGCGTGATGTCGACGAGCACGAGTGACGACACGAGATCGGGCCGATCATGTGCAACGAGCAGGGCCGTGAGGCCGCCGAGGGACATGCCCACGAGCGGTCGCGGGGGAGTGATGAGTTGCTCGAGCGCTCGAGCGACGTCGGAGGCGTGACTCGCGATCGCCGACGCGGGGAAGGGTGAGGGATCAGAGTGACCGTGACCGGGCAAGTCAATCGCGATCAGTGGTCGTTGCAACGCGAGGGCCACCGTGTCGTATGTGTGGGCGTTCTGCGCACCACCGTGCAGCAGGACGAGCTCGGGCTCGCCGTGACCCCACTGCAATCCACTGAGTTGACGAAGCCCGTCGACCGCGACGTAGAAACGTCGAACATCGGGAATCTCGACCTCGAGATTCCATTCGCTGATGTTCTCATTGAAAAACGAGAATTCGTCGTACTCATTGTTGCCCACGACGTGCATCGTAGGAGAGAAATGCTAACAATGAGGGTGTGAGTCGTCCTACCTGTGTCGTCGTGCTCGCCGCGGGCGAGGGAACGCGAATGCGCTCGTCACGTCCAAAGCCCTTGCACCACCTTTGTGGGCGACCCATGGTGCTCTACGTCCTTGACGCCGCCGCGCAGGAGGACGTTCGCGCGACCGTTGTGGTGGTGGGACACGGTGCGACGTGGGTCGAGAAGTCGCTGACCGAACGCGCCCGCGCTGACGTGCGCCTGACGTTCGTGGAGCAGAGCGAACAGCTCGGCACCGGTCACGCCGTTTCAGTGGCGTTGCCGACGATCAGCGACGAGCTCGGAGCCAGCGACGGTGACGTCTTAATCTTGCCGGGCGATACCCCCTTGCTTCGTCCGAGCACCGTGGCACGTCTCCTCGACGCGCATCGCGAGAGCCAGGCCGCGCTCACCGTGCTGACGGCCGAAGTCGACGACCCCTCGGGCTACGGCCGGATCGTCCACGACAAGAACGGCACGGTGGCGAGAATCGTCGAGGAGCGCGACGCGACCGCCGACGAACGACTCATCACAGAGATCAACACGTCGATCATGGTCGTGCGCGCCAGCATGCTCGGTCCGGCACTTCGACGAGTGGGCCGAACGAACTCTCAGAACGAGTACTACCTGACCGATCTCGTCGCGGTCTTGCACGAGGCCGGCCACGTGACCCAGGCGCTGTTGTTGGAGGACTCGGTCAAAGCTTCGGGCGTTAATGACCTGGTCCAACTGGCCAAGGCGGAAGCAGTGATGCGTGGACGCATCAACGAGAAGTGGCTGCACCGAGGCGTCGTCATGTGGAATCCGCAGAACACGTACATCGACGCCGACGTTGAACTGGCCCACGAAGTCTCGCTGCTGCCGGGCACTGTCTTAAAGGGTCATTGCGTCATTGAACGAGGCGCGAGAATTGGACCGAATGCGGTGCTGAGCGACGTCTTCGTTGGGGAGTTTGCGCACGTCGCGTCAGTCGAGGCCACCAACGCGCGCATTGGCGCTGAGGCCCGGGTCGCGTCGTTCGTGGTCCTTTCACCGGGCACCGTGGTCGCAACAGGCGAGGTCGTGACCCCTTTCTCGTCGCGACCCCAGTAAATAGTCGCGTCGAACCCTGTACGCTGGCGCCGTGGAGACACTCGCTAAACGACGCCTCGTTATGGTGAGCGGACGAAGTCACCCCACGTTGGCGAAGGACATCGCCGACAAGCTGGGTGTGTCACTCACTGAAGCCAATCTGCGAGAGTTCGCTGACGGTGAGATTCACTGCCGTTTTGACGAGTCGATCCGCGGCGCCCACGTGTTCATCGTCCAGACCCACGCCACGCCGGTCAACGACGCCGTCATGGAACAGCTCATCATGATCGACGCCGCCAAGCGCGCGTCGGCGAAGAGCATCACCGCCGTCATTCCGAACTACGGGTACGCCCGCCAAGACCGTAAGTCCCAGGGTCGCGAGCCGATCACGGCGAAACTGATTGCCGACATGCTCCAAACGGCCGGGGCCAGTCGCGTACTCTCCGTTGACTTCCACTCCGGCCAGATTCAGGGCTTCTTCAACATTCCCGTTGACCATCTCGTCGCGGCACCGGTCTTCGAGGAGTATCTCAAGTCCAACGCCACCAATCCGAACGAGTTGGTCGTCGTCGCTCCCGACGCCGGTCGAGTGAAGGTCGCGGAACGCTACGCCCAACACCTGGGCTGTGATCTCGCTCTCGTGCACAAGACCCGTCCTCGTGGCACCGCGAACATCGCCGAAGCACGTCACATTGTCGGTGACGTCGACGGTCGCCACTGCGTACTGATCGACGACATGATTGACACCGCCGGTACCATTGTCGCGGCCTGCGATCTCCTCAAAGCGCGCGGCGCCGAAGACATCTGGGTCATGGCGACCCACGCCGTCTTCTCACCGCCGGCCGTCGATCGGCTCTTCAACGCACCCATCAGTCGCGTCATCGTCACCGACACGCTGCCGCTCGGTCCCGATCGCCGTTTCGAGAATCTGGAGATCCTGTCGATTGCCACCATCGTGGCCAACGCGATTTCGGCAATTTTCGAGGACGCGTCCGTGTCGGACATCTTCGGCGGGGAGAACCTCCTCTAGCCAAAGGGCAATCGCCCAGGCCGCGCTAGACTTGCAGTCCTGTGCGCGGTCCGCATTGGACCGCCAGCCACTCGAGGAGTTTCGATGACACACGCCACGTTGCACGCTACGGCGACCCGGGACAAGGGTTCGCGCAACTCTCGTCGACTTCGCGCCGCGGGGTCGATTCCAGCCGTCGTCTACGGCGAGGGCGTCGAGCCGTTGCCCATCGCTGTCGAGGCCAAGTCCTTTCGCACCGCGGTCTCGGGGGAGCAGGGGATCAACTCCCTGATTGAACTTGACGCCGACGGCAAGAAGTTCCTCGTCATGGCCCGTGACATCCAGCGCCACCCCGTGCGCGGCACGGTTGCGCACATTGACTTTCAGGTCGTTGACCCCAACCAGGCGGTCGTCGTTGAAGTCCCGCTGCACATCATTGGCGACGCGGTGGAAGTGCGACACGCCGACTGGGAAGTCGATCAGCAGATGTTCAACATCGAGGTTCGCACCCGTCCTGACCAGATTCCTACCCATATCGACGTGGACATCTCCGACCTCAAGGTCGGCGGCACGATCCGTGTCGAGGAGTTGACGCTGCCCAAGGGTGTTGAGCCCGCGGGCGACCCCACGGTGTCGGTCGTCACGTCTCGTCCCGGTCGCACCACCGCGGTTGTGAAGGCGGCGGTCGAGACCGAAGTCGCGGAATAGTTCGCCGTGGCGCTTCGGCGCTCCCGCGACTCTGAGCGAAGCGGCAGCGCGAGCACGCTCGTCATTCTCGGTCTCGCCAATCCCGGCGCCGAGTACGAAGGTTCCCGCCACAACGTGGGCGGCGACGCCGTTCGCCTCGTCGTCGAGCGCCGCGGTGCCCGTCTGAAACTCGAGAGCCGACAACGAGCTCTGAGCGCCACCGTTGCCACACCTCGCGGTCTCGTCACGCTCGCGATCCCCACGACGTACATGAACGAGTCCGGTGCCGCGCTCAAACCGCTGCTTCGCCGGACGTCGCTCGAGGACCTCGCGCGCCTTGTGGTCGCCCACGACGAACTCGACCTCGAACCAGGTCGGCTCCAGCTCAAGGTCGGCGGCGGGCTCGCCGGGCATAACGGCCTGCGGTCAATCGCCACGGTGTTGGGCACGAACGACTTCGCGCGGTTGCGAATTGGCATTGGCAAACCACCGTCGAAGGAGCAGGGCGCCGACTGGGTGTTGCAGCGACCGACCGGTGCGCGCAAGTTAGCGCTCGCGGCGTTGGTCGAGGCGGCCGCAGACGCGGTGGAGTTCGTGCTCGACTATGAGTTCGAGGATGCCCAACAACGCGTTAACCAATCGTGACTGAATCGAAAGGGCTGCGCCACGTCCTTGAGCTGATCGCGCCGTCGGTTCGCGCGGCGAATGCCAGCGGGGCGTTCACGCCCAGCAGTTGCGCCTCACCCTTGTCGGTCGCCGCCTACGCTTTCGACACCGAATTCCTCGTCGCGGTGACGGCGACGTCGTCTGAGGCGGAACTGCTGCGCGACTCGGTGGCGGCGTTGCTGGGGCCCGATGACGAGGTGGCACTGTGGCCCGGGTGGGACACGCACCCACTCGAACGCGTGAGTCCCGACAGTCAAACGATGGCGACGCGGGCCCTCCTACGCTGGCGCATTGCGCAGGGTCGCGCCCCGCACGTGATCGTGGCGTCCGCTCGCTCCATTGCACAGATACTCGCGCCCGAGATGACCCAGGAACCGATCGAAGTGCGACGAGGCATGGAACTCGACCGGGACCTCTTCCTCGCATCGCTGGTCGACATGGGCTATCGCCGTGAGAGTCTCGTCGAGCACCGGGCTGAATTCGCCGTGCGCGGCGGCATTGTCGACCTGTGGTCGGCGCAGGGTAATGAGCCCATCCGTCTGGACTTCTTCGGAGACGACGTCGAACGCCTGACGTCCTTTGACATTGCGAACCAGCGGTCCCTCCATGACCTCGAGGTCGCCCTCGTCGCGCCGGCGCGCGAATGGCACCTGAGCGCTGCGACTCGCGCTCTGGCCGAGTCCATGGTCAAGACAAAACCTTGGGGCCGTTCGACGTTCGATCGATTGGCGGCGGGCCACCTGTTCGACGGCATGGAGGGCTGGATGCCGCTCTTCGTGACGGCGCCCGCGACACTGCTAGATGAGGCGACGACCGCCAGGGTCCTCGTCGTCGAACCAGACCGTGTGCAACGCCGACTTGCCGACCTGCTCGAAGAGGAACGTGAACTGACCAACGCAGTTGCGGCGACGTGGCAGGCGACTGAGGAGATAGCACTCCTTCACGAGAGTTGGGCTCACGTGCTCGAAGGACGCGTCGATGTCGCCCTGGACGCGTCGCTCGAGGGTCTGACGGGGACGCTCAACTTGACCTCGCCCCCGGTCGTGCAGGGCGACGCCGCACGTATTGCGACGCACGTTCGTGGTTGGTCGTCGACACGGCGCGGTGTCGTGCTGACGTCCAACGCCGCCGCCGTCGAACGAATGGCCGATCAACTACGCGGCGAAGGAATGGCGGTCACCACCGATCCGAGCAAAGTGCTCGACGTGCGCATCACCGTCCTTGAGAGTGCGCTCGCGTCGGGCTTCAGTATTGATGACCCCGAGATCGTAGTGTGGAGCGAGAGCGACCTCACCGGTCGACGCAGCGTGCATCGCGCGGTGCGCACTCGTGCGCGCAACGTCGACGGATTCTTCGACGACCTCGCGGTTGGCAGTTTCGTCGTGCACCGCCAACACGGCGTCGCGAAGTTCTCGGGGACGACGACGCGAGCTATCAACGGAACGACGCGCGATTATCTGATTCTCGAGTTCAAGGACGGTCGCAGTTACTGGCCCACGGAGATGATTGACGCGCTGACCCCATACTCCGGGGGTGATCACCCCGCGCTGTCGCGCATGGGCGGTGCTGAGTGGCAGAAGACGCGCGCCAAGGCTCGCGCCGCGGCCTTCCTCGTGGCGCAAGAACTGGTTGACCTCTACCGCCAGCGCAACGTTGCAGTGGGCCACGCCTTTGCTCGTGACAGCGAGTGGCAGCGCGAAATGGAGGATCTCTTTCCCTACACACTGACCGCGGACCAGGCAGTAGCCATTGACGACGTCAAGGCCGACATGGAACTGCCGCGCCCCATGGACCGTCTCGTCTGCGCCGACGTCGGCTTCGGCAAGACCGAGGTCGCAATTCGAGCGGTTTTCAAGGCCGTCCAGGACGGGAAGCAGGCCGCGTTCTTGGTGCCCACGACGCTGCTCGCGAGCCAGCACTTCGCACTCTTGACCGACCGCTTCGCCGGCTTCCCGGTGAAGGTGACGTTGCTCAGTCGCTTCGTTGACGACGCGGAGACCAAGGAGACCCTCGCGGGACTTGTCGACGGCACCGTCGACGTGGTCATTGGGACGCATCGGCTCCTCTCGAGCACTGTGGCGTTCAAAGACCTGGGCCTGCTCGTGGTCGACGAGGAGCAACGTTTTGGCGTCTCGCACAAAGAGGCGATCAAGTCGCGATCGATCGGCGTGGACGTCCTCACACTCAGCGCCAGTCCCATTCCTCGCACCCTCGAAATGGCCTTCGTCGGCATCCGTGATCTTTCGATGATCACCACGCCTCCGGCCGATCGACGACCGATCCTCACCCACGTGGGCGAGTACAACGAAGCGGCCGTCGTTGAAGCGATGCGACGAGAGCTGCTGCGTGAGGGTCAGGTCTTCTTCGTGCACAATCGCGTCTCGGACATTGATCAGGTTGCACGGCGCCTCGGCCAACTCGTGCCCGACGCACGCATCGCCATCGCGCACGGACAGATGGACGAGGGCACGCTCGAGCGCGTCATGATCGACTTCTGGGAAGGCCGATTCGACGTGCTGGTCTGCACCACCATTGTGGAGTCGGGCATTGACCTTCCCTCGGTCAACACGTTGATCGTC
>DATCCA010000072.1:0-23905 GCA_036511575.1 Acidimicrobiales bacterium | reverse complement strand
GGCAGTTCGGCGTCGCTGGGCGGCGACGTCGCCGAGCGCACAACTCGTGAGGCATCTCTGTTGCTCGTTTTTGGTAGCCGTCCCTCGATCAAGACGTCGTTGCTCGAGTTGCTCTCCCGTGGTCCCGCTGGTACGACTGCTTCGTGAGACGCGCAGACCTTAAGAACTGATCAGGTGTCGACGAGAGGTTCGGCGGCCATTGACTCGCGCACGACAAGGTCACGCGCACGGAAGTGACGCACCGTGAACCATCCGATGCCCGCCGCCACGAAACACGACGCCGCGCCGACGCCCAGTCCGACGCGGGCGCCAGCCAGACTCGTGATCCATCCAATCAACGGTCCACCAATCGGAGTCGATCCCATGAAGGCGACGGCCCACAGGGCCATCACGCGGCCGCGCATCTGGGGATCGGTCTCGAGTTGCAAGGTCGAGTTGGCCATCGCGAGAAACTGGACACTCGCGAAGCCCACGAGCGCCAGCGCGAGAATCTCCACCCAGAGCTTGGGCGACAGCGCCGCGAAGGTGATAAAGACGCCGAAGAGAATCGCGGCGCGGACCATGGCGCGCGTCCCGGTCTTGCCCTTCGCGGCGTTCCAGAGTCCGCCGATGATGGCACCGACGCCCATGGACGCCGTCAAGATTCCGTAGACCTCGGCACTGCCGTGAAAGACGTGGCCCGCAACGATTGGGAGCGTCACCTGGAACTCGTAGGCGAGCATGCCGACGAGGCCCATCATGATGAGAGGAAAGAGCAATTTCGGTGTCGCGGCCACGTAGCGAAAGCCGTCGCGTAGCTGACCCTTGGCCCGCTCCGTCGGCACGCTCGGGCTCAATGTCGAGCGGTCCATGGCCATGAGCGACCCGACGACCGCGATGAAGCTGAGCGCGTTGAGTGCGAAGCACCAGCCTTCACCAATTGTCGCGATGATGACGCCGGCCACGGCCGGTCCGACGGCGCGCGCCACATTGTTCATGGTCGAGTTCAGGCTGACGGCGTTTCGCAGATCCTTCGGTCCCACCATCTCCAAAACAAAAGATTGACGCGAAGGATTCTCGAAGGCGTTGTTGAGGCCCAGGACGATGGCCAGTACGCATACGTCGAGGTACGTCACGACGTGGGTGAGCGCCAACACCGAGAGGACGGCCGCTTGGAGTCCCATGGCCGTTTGCAGAATGATCATGAGTCGACGCTTGTCGACCCGGTCCGCGACGACACCGCCGTAGGGACCGAGGAGGAGGACGGGCAGCGTCTGCAGCGCCACGACAAAGCCAATCTCGGTGGCGGAGTGCGTCAAGGTGAAGACCAACCACGACTGGGCGGTCATCTGCATCCACGTGCCGACCAGCGACGTGGTCTGGCCGAGGAAGTACTTGCGGTAGTTGGGATTCGAGAGTGACGAGAACGTGCGCTGCGCCGAGGCCTTTACGTTCATTGGCGTTCTCGCAAGGTCGCCACGATCTTCTCGAGCACCGGCGTGGCCGCAGCCAGCGCGCGCCGCTCCTCGTTGGTGAGATGACGTAGTGCGTAGTGCAGCGCGTCGGTCCGTTCGCTACGAATCGTGTCGCGCAGCGCTTCGCCCAACGGCGTGACGGCCACGTGCATTATGCGCGCGTCCTCACTGTCGGGCGTTCGCGTGACGAGTCCGGAGGCTTCAAGCTTCGCGACGATCCGCGACAACATGGTTGGGTTAATTCCCTCTTCTTGCGACAGTTCAGAGAGACGAAGCGACTTCGCGCGCGCGACGGCCATCAGCACTTCGCGCTGACTGGGGGGAAGATCGGTATCGATGTGCGTGAGGCGAAGACTCCGGTTCAGACGACCGAACGCGACGCGCAACTGCTCCGCCAACTGGGTTTCACTCTCGGTCGGGGTGATAATGGCGTCGGTCATGACACCATCCTAGAGGTTATTGCTTGCCAGCAAGCATGTAATATTCCATTTTCCGATCCCCGCGTATCGCGGCATGCATTTGAGCGCACGCAATAAATGAGCCACTGACGCACGGGCGCAACGAGACGCAACGCGCCGTGGAGGCAAGGAGTTAACTCTGAGGCCAACCGTCAAGTCGGCGAAACCAGCGAATCGAGGACTCGCCACGGGGCCGGGCGAATCTGCGTCTAGCGACGAGCGTTGTGCGCGTCCACCACTTCAGAGTCGGCAACGCTGAAATACACGTCGTCTGACGTAGGTACGTCGGCACGGCTCAGGAAGCCGCCGAGTGGGGTCATCGCCCAGAGAATGGATGACTGGCGTGGCTGGGATGATCGGTACGACATTTGTTACATCTCCTATTATTGAACGGTACGTATCGTATTATAACAGAGATACCCTATCGTGATGCTGAAACCTCGAGCGACGGACGGGACCGGACGTGGTCGACCCCGCTCAAAACAGGCCGAGCAGTCGATTCTTGAAGCGACGACGCACCTTCTCGAAGAGAAGGGTTTCAAAGCTCTGACCATCGAAGACGTGGCCGTACGCGCGGGCGTTGGCAAAGCCACTATCTATCGATGGTGGCAGTCGAAGGGCACACTCGCCTTTGACGCGTTTTCCGCTCAGTTCTTAGCCCGCCAACCACTCCCGGACACCGGAACGCTGCGCGGTGACTTCCTCGCCGCCCTGCGCGGCTGGATCCGCTCGGTAAAGGGCACACCGACCGGTCAAACGTTGATCGAGTTGATCGCCGAAGTGCAACGCGATCCCGCCCTCGCGGCAGTTTGGCGAGACCGCTTCATCGCACCGGTCCGCGATCATCATCGCGTCATGATCCAACACGCCGTCGAGCGCGGCGAGATCCCTTCGTCGACCAACGCCGAGGTGGCCCTCGACCTCCTCTTCGGGCCGGCCTACCACCGATTACTCCAAACCCACCTTCCGCTCACCGACCGCTTTGCTCGCGAGGTCGTGGACGTCGTGGTCGCCGGGTTGGTCGCGCCGACCCACGAGCCACCTCGCGCATAGGGCGGCGCGATTGATTCAGTTACTCGACGCTCGCGCTCCTCAACGACAGTGCGAATTCGTCTTGCTCGGCCACGGCAATCCACTCCGATTCGGGATGCTTCAGGTACTCGAAGATGCCCGACCCGCGGTGGTCGGTGTCCAGGCCGTGCGCCCGAGGTACGACGTGGAAGTGCACGTGGTTAAATCCGGGCGCTTCGGCGAACATCATCACGTAGGTCTTTTGACACCCGAGAACGTCGACGAGCGCCCTCGACGCCTGTCGCAGTAGGCGCCCGAGTTCGACCGACTCGTCGTCGCTCAGCTCGTGGATCGATTCAATATGGCGTCGAGGCACGACGACGAGCCAGCCGAGCAGCGCCGAGTTGAACGAGTGCGCGACCCTCCATCCCTCGCTCAACCAGATCGCGCTCGAGGGACCGAACTCGTCCATCTTTTCCGTCGCTGCACAGGTGTAACACGAGGTGGTGGTATCTGTCATCTCGACAATGTAGGTCGCTCGAGCCGCTCCGCCCTGGAATTGGCTCCCAGTCGGACCTTTGGCCCGCTCGATGAATGGAGGTGCCGCTCATGCTGAACATGTCGTGATGCAGCGTCAAGCGACTGTTCTACGGTGGTCGTAGCCAAAGGGGGGTGCAATGAACCGGATCGAACTCGAACACAAGCTGAACGAAGGCCGTGAGTGGCTTCTCGCGACATACGGCGAACTGAATGACGAGGAGCTTCGGCGTCCCCGCACGACCAGTGAGCACGATCCACAGAACCATTGGTCCGCCCTCGATCACTTCGTGCACTTGGCACTCATCGAGAGGAATTTCAACGCAATGGTCCGACGCCATTTCTCTGGTCACGCGAATCCCGTGGGTCTGTTGAACGACGAGCACGGCCAACCGCGCACCCGCGAACAGATCATGGCGAGCGTGCACGAATGGACTGAAGAGTGGCAACGCGAGCATCACCATGACTCGTACAGCGGGGTCGTTGCGCTCACCGCGTCGGCGCGCGGTGAAACGTTGCAACTCATGTCGGAATTAAGCGATGCGCAACTCGAAGAAACGCTGCCCGGTGCGCCATGAGGCGACGGCACGGTGAGCGGCGTGCTTGGCGCCAACGCCGATCACGGTCGGATGCACTGGCACTGGGTGGAGATCGCCGACGACCACGCTTCGTAGACGTCGCTGTCCAGTAATTGCGCGCGGTAGTGATGACGACTACTGTTCGCTCGTCGCAGGGATTTACTGCGTCGTCCACCTGGAGAAACAAAGGACGGCAATGTCAGAGGAATCTTCAGTAGTTACGTGTCCCGCGTGCGGCAGTGCCCGAGTCACGCTGGACGGCGTTGGCAAGACCACCGGCGGCGAGACACTCAAGGCAACGTGCCAGGACTGCGCGACGACCTGGGAAGCACTGACGTCCATTCAGAGATAGCGCCACGGCGGTCTTTTCACGGCGGTGGCGACTCCTCAGGCACCCAGCAGTTCGAAGACCATCGCTAACGGTTTTGAATTTCATATCCGTCACAGTCCGGAACGAAGACTCGCCAGTCGCTCCGGCACGTACGAGATCTTCGAAAAGCGAGCAACGCATCCACCGCCGATCGGCGACTGCGCTTCGAAACCGACGTCGACCGATCCGTAGGTGTCGAGGCGAAAGTATCGAACGAAGTGCCACCGTTCGCCGTCCGTCGAGTAGTGGAACGCGTGTGCGTCGCCCAGCCCCGAGACTCGCAGCCACACGCCCGACGAGTCAATCGCGACGGCGTTGCAGTCGTCGGACTCACCTCGCGTCACCACCGAGACGATCATTGGTTGGTTGTGGGGCGAGTACTCGAACGCAAGCTTGGCCCAGCTCTGCGTGTCACTCCAGAGAACCAACGCGCCGGCGTCAAAGGCCGACGCAAACGACACATCCACGTGCGTCACCAACATGAACTCTGTCTTCGGACTGCACACCAATGCCGACGCGGTCGCAATAACCTCGGACGTTTCGGGGTCAGTGAACCAGTCCGTCTTGGGTGTCGCACTCATCACGATGGATCGGTCGCCGAACGCCACTTCAATTGGTTTGCCCACCCACTCGAACGACTGCTCAAGTCCAGGAATGGTCACTGACACTGTCGCCTCCCGTCCATCTCGATGATCAACGAACGACGGGCATAATGTGCTCGGCCACGAGTCGTAGGTGATCGAGATCGGCCAGATCAAGGATCTGAAGATACATCCTCGTGGCGCCGGCGTCACCAAACTCTTGGATCTTGGCGATCACTTCATCGACGGTCCCCGCCAGACCGTTGGCCCTAAGTTCCCCGGGGTCGCGACCGATTTGGCCGGCACGACGAATGACGTCGTCTTCGCTCTCCCCCACACAAAGCACCTGCGCGGCCGACAGAACTATCGATTTTGGGTCCCGCCCAATTCCTTCGCACGCACTCTTGACACGATCAAACTGTTCCTTTGTTGCAGGGAGACTGTCAAAGGCCCGATTGAACTCAGCGGCGAATCGCGCGGCGAGCATCGGGGTGCGAGTCTTCCCGCCTCCGCCAATGATGATCGGTGGATGCGGCTGTTGCACGGGCTTTGGTAGCGCGGGACTGTCGTTCACTGGGTAGTGAGGTCCAGGGTGTGAGAAAAGATTGCCTACGGGCGTATCCCACATTCCGGTGATGATCTCAAGTTGTTCGGTGAGTCGATCGAATCGCTCGCCCAGCGACGGAAACTCAATACCGTAGGCGGCATGCTCCTCTCCGAACCACCCAGTGCCAATGCCGAGTTCGACTCGACCGCCGCTCATTTCGTCAATCTGTGCGACGGCGATCGCTAGTGGCCCGGGCAGACGAAACGTCGCGGCCGTTACCAGGGTCCCGAGGCGCACGTGCTTCGTCTCGCGAGCGAGTCCCGCCAACGTGATCCATGCGTCAGTGGGTCCAGGAAGTCCGGAGACCGAGCCCATGTGCAGGTAGTGATCGGAGCGAAAGAAGGCGTTGAAGCCCAGGCGGTCGGTCTCTTGGGCCACC
Organism: Acidimicrobiales bacterium; assembly: GCA_036511575.1. Lineage (GTDB taxonomy): Bacteria > Actinomycetota > Acidimicrobiia > Acidimicrobiales > RAAP-2 > RAAP-2. Next base: position 17,930 of record DATCCA010000072.1, on the reverse strand, counting down.
TTCAGGAGGTCGTCGTACGTGGCGCCTTGCTGCGGCTCCGTGAATATTCGCAGGTCCATTGAGAAACCTTACGTCCATGTAGTCGTCGCCATGTTACGCATCGTCGAACGCGGCGACGTAGCGATACAGCGCGGAGACAGTGTGCGCCGTCGTGTTGTAGGGTCGAAATCGATGGTATTTGGACGCTCGGAATCGGAGGACACCTTGTCAAATGAAGGTCCTCGCTACGGCGAGCCCGGTGGTTCGCAATTTCCTATTACCACGGCACTCGTCTTCCCCGGTCAAGAGATTGACAAGAGTCTCGGCATGGTCTTTGGCGTCGTCGTTCGATCCATGGGACTCGGCAAGAACATCACCGCCGGCATCCGGTCACTCGCCGGCGGCGAAGTGAAGCAGTACACGCGCCTGGTGGAAGACAGCCGACGCCACGCGCTCGATCGAATGATCGAAAACGGTCAGCTCATTGGCGCTGACGCCATCCTCTCGTTTCGCTTCGACTCGTCCGAGGTTGGACAGTCACTGACCGAGATCGTCGCGTACGGCACCGCCGTCACATTTAAGAAGCCGTAGCGACCGTGGGCTTCGTCATTCTCATCATCGTCGCAGTCGTCGTTGTCTGCTTCTTCATCAGCCTGTTCGTTCGCCGCCACGGCGAGAGCGACAAGCCCCAGTCCGGTTGGCGCAGCACCGAAGAGGTCTTTAATGACCCATCCACCAATCGCGTCATGCGCGTGTGGCTGGACGAAAAGGGAGAACGTCACTACATTCCCGACGGGATCCGTCGCGCGTCCTAAGTCCACGCCACGTGGAGTACGTGACGACGAGTTCTACTCTTCCAACATTGATTGAAACTTCATCGGCGCAATCAGCAGCCACGCGTCGCGGATGAGGTCGGCCAGCATGTCCCACTGGGGCACGCTGGCTTCGTCCACTCCATCGAGGTAGGCGCCGACCCAACCGCGGCCCCCGACGTAGGCGGGCCGAAAATAGCGCTCCGGCTCGTTGGCAACGAGCGACTCCTGCACACCGACGGCAGCAGCGAAGGTCACCGAGACCCGCTCATCATGATGGTGATCGGACATTCCGACAAATGTCTTCTGGTCGTCAACGAACCACGTGGCTTCTCCGTGACTCAGTCGTTCGCTGACCACGGGCAGTGCCATCGCGATCGCTCGAACGCGGATGGTCACCGACTCCCCCAGAGGAGTGGGTCGCTGTTCAGGAGGAACGCCCGCCACGTAGGCATCGTATCGCTGGGTCGATGAGATGGCGCCGCCGCCAACGGGCTCAACTCCTTCGACGTTGGCTCGCACGCCATACGAAGCGCCCGAGCATCGCCAACACGGCCAAGAGGATGAGGGCGAACAGAAGCGGACCCGCGATACGCAGGAGCCACTCGAATCCCGAGACGAAACCCGTAATGGAGTCGTGCCACGCCTTGTTGAAGCCGTTGCGCGAGTGCGAGTGCGGAACGAGCACCTGTCCCGATTGGGTGAGCGCCACGCTCAGCGTGGCGTACGTCGTTTCACTGTTCAAGAGGTTCAGTTGTCCCTGGAGTTGCTCAATCTGGCTCTGGATCGAGTTGAGTTGCGACTGAACCGCGAGGATCCCATTGATCGAATTCGTGCGCGTCATGATCGCGAGGTACTGCGTACGGCTTACCTGCAACGCGGAGATGCGGGCCTGGAGGTCCACGTACTGACCAGTTACGTCATTGGCCGACGTCACCACTGAGGTCGCGTGACCGACGTGGCGCACCTGGTCAACCAGAGTCGCGAATCGACGTTCGGGAACTTGCAGCACGATCGAGCCGGTGGAGAACGTGCCATTTTTCTTCGTACCCATGTGCGCATGGGTACTGGAGACGAAGCCTCCGTCGGCCGTCGCGAAGGCAGTGAGTTGCGTCAATGTCGTCTGGAATTGACGCCCGCCAATGGTTAAGTCAATGGTCCCGACTTCTTCGATGCGCAACGAACTCGATGACGCGCTCGCCGTTGATTTCCCCTGAGCGGCGCTCGTGATTGCTACGCCCAAAGTGAAAGTTCCCCGGGGAGATGCGGTGCTACCTGTATTTGATACCTGTCCGTTGCCATTGATAACCGTGTTTTGCCCCGACGAAAAGCCCGAGCCCTGGATGTCGAGCTTCTTGTGCGTCCCGGTCGAAATTGCGCCGATGGCGGAGAAGGTTGCGCCCGGAGTTTCACTCAAAAAGAGCGGTACCGCAACGGCGGCGACGAGGACGCTTGCCGCGAGCGACATGGCGATCGACTTCGTCCGTCCGAAGTGGACGTAGAGCGCCTCGATCCGGCGCGGCTTTACGGTGACGCCTGCGGTGCCCGCTTGCTCGAGGATTCGATCGGGCGCAGTCGCAGAGACGTTGAACTCGTTGGCGGCCTGGGTCAAAGCGTTTTTGAGTGTCTCTTCATCGAACAGAGTCATGAGTGCCTCTCCTGGCGATCTTCCGACTCGCCTGTCGTGTCGTACTGCAGGGCGGGGTGCGCGGCCAGTCGGGCGCGGGCGTCACTGAGACGTGACTTCACGGTGCCGGGCTGACGACCAATGGCCGTGGCGATATCGCGCTCGCTCAAGTCCGCGTAGTAGCGCAGGACAATCACGATGCGCAAGTGCGTCGGGAGATCCTTTAGGGCGGTCATGACGTCGTTCGAGAGAGCGACTCGACCCATTGGATCATCGATGGCGGCCACGCCGGCTAACTCATCCTCGCGCGACCGGTGAAGGCGATGGGGTATCTCCTTGCGGAGCTTCGAGTTGCACGTATTCACGACGACGCGGTAGAGCCACGGCTTGAAACTCGAGTCCGACGAGAGGGAGTCACGGAACTTCCAGGCCCGTAGAAATGACTCCTGCACCGCGTCTTCGGCGTCGAGTCGGTTGCCCAGGATCAGATACGCCGTTCGCACCGAACTGGCGTAGCCCTCTTCGAGCCACGCGCGCAGTTCAGCGACGTCGACCAGGTCACTCATTCAGCCAATCCTCGTCGATTGCTCGCTTGTAGCAATTGTCGCCATATAAGTAAAGTCGCTCATCCACCCTTTATGGTTCGCGAAAGTCGAAACTTTCTCGCTTTCCCCCCGGGTGGACTGACTTTTCGTCACGACGATTTAGCGAGTTCTTAGTGTATCGATACCAACTACTCACGATGAACGCCCATACTGAATCTCGAACCACCATTTAGCACAAGGAGAGCCCGATGAATTGGGACGATGACGACAATGTAAGTGCGGCCACGAACGAGTCGGAGACGAACGTCCCTTCAACGCCGGCGGACCCGACGAGTTCGACAACGCCCACCCGGGCCAAGGGCCTCTTCGTTCCTCGATTCGTCGCCGCTGCTGTTCTCATTGTTGCGCTCGCCGGCGGTGGCTTCGTCCTGGGCCACTACATCGTCACACCACCTCGACAGGTCGCTCCCCTGGGCCGCTTCTCTGTCCCAACGGGTGGCAACTCTGGCTTCCCCAACTACCGGATCAACTCGCCTTCCTTCTCCGCTCCCACGTTGACGCCTACGCAGAAAAAGGCGAACGCCGCCGCCGCCAAGGTCGCGACCAAGGTTGACCCCGGCCTCGTCGACATCACGTCGACGTATTCGACGCAGGGTTCCACCGCGATGGGTACGGGCATGATTCTCACTTCGAGTGGTCTCGTCTTGACCAACAACCACGTCATCGAGGACGCGTCGTCAATCAGTGCGCGTGACGTGGCCACCAATACGACCTACCAGGCGACTGTGGTCGGCTACGACCTCACCAAGGATGTTGCGTTGCTCCAACTGACGAATGCGTCGGGTCTCACCACCGTGAAGACCGGTGACTCGTCCACACTGACGAGCGGCAACAAGATCATTGGTATCGGCAACGCGGGCGGCACCGGCGGCACACCCAGTTTCGCCGCGGGAACCGTCAAGGCGCTCAATCAATCGATTACCGCCGGGGACGAGTCCAACCCCGCGGGCTCGGAGAAACTCAGTGGTCTCGTCGAGGTCAACGCCGACATTCTGCCCGGTGACTCCGGCGGACCCCTCGTGACGGCCAAAGGTCGCGTGATTGGCATGGACACCGCCGGCTCATCTGCCAATGGAGGCTTCGGCTTCGAGCAGTTCGGCGTCGCCACCACGAGCCGCGGCTACGCGATTCCAATCAATGACGCGCTCGCCATTGTGAAGTCGATCGAGAACGGCAACTCCTCAACGAACGTTCACGTCGGCGCGACGGCGTTCCTCGGCGTCGAATTCGACTCTGCGTCGAACGTCGCCGCGCAGCCCGGACAGTCGGCGACATCCGGTGTCGCACTCGCCGGAGTGGTTTCGGGCCAGCCGGCGGCCAGCGCCGGGCTCGTCGCCGGCGACGTCATCACGTCAATCAACGGTCACACCGTCACGACGGGGACGCAGCTACAGGCGTTGCTGTTGACGCTTCGTCCAGGCAACGCAGCGAAAATTGACTACGTGAATACGAACGGCGTGGCGTCGAGCGCCACCGCGACGCTCGCGAGTGGACCGGCGCAGTAACCAGAGACAACCATCTACGCGCGAGTGCGGTGTAGCGCGGTGGCGCTTCGCCAGAGTTGGAAGTAATTGGCGAACGTGATCTGATCGGTCACGTAACCCGCGGCCTTCAGTTCTCGGTGATACGCGGGCAGGTTGTGCCACGGAATGCCCATGTCCACGTGGTGGGCCAAGTGCCAACCGGTGTTGTAAGGAACGAACCAAAAGCGAGCTAACCAGTGCTGTCGAACGTCGTGGGTCGTGAGGCGTCGATCGTCACTCTTGAGCATCCCGCCGTGTTCGGCGATAGCGCGGAGCCGATTGAGTACTCGCCACTGCGTCATCCACGGGAGCCACCAGAAGACGAGGTAGGCCCACCATCGGCCTGTCCCCAACCAGAAGAGACCGAAGAGCACAGCCTGACTCAGAAGAATCGACGATGCGACATTTCGACTTGACGACTTGGTTGTCGCCTTGAGAATCGACGTGAAGTTCTTGTAACCCGAGATGCCCATGAGGTCGCGGATCAACCGTCGCCGAAGGTCGCCTGGCTCACACGGGTAGCCGCTGTAGAAGGCCATGTCGGGTTCGTCCGGCCCGAACTCCTCGCGGTGATGGGCGAAGTGCGCCCGACGATATATGCCGATCGGCACGAACGCCGGGTAGGCAATGAGCCACTTCCCCACGACGTCATTGGCCCGCTTCTTGGTGAAGAGCAACTTGTGGGCTCACTCGTGCATCAAAATCGCGAATCGAGCGTGCATCGGTCCCATCAAGATGAAGACCGCGAGCGCCGCCCACGGGCCGTAGTGCGTGCCCAGATACGCCAGCAGCCCGGTCCAGAGCCAGACGAACGTGACCGCCCGAACGTTGCGCCAATTTTCGATATGGCGATAGTCCTTGCGCAGTTCAGGGATGGCCATGCCATTGACGAGGAGGCGGTCTGTGGGCAGGACGTCAGGAAGCTCACCCGAACTCGGTACGAGATCGATGACCATAGGCCCATCATAAGAACAGAATGAACACTGGCACGAGCGCCCATCCCACAGGGAGCCCCCGCGAGGACGCGACCAACGCAGCGCGAACTGTATCGTTGGCAATCACTGCCGGGACGGGCTGTGACGATCGGGGGAATCATGGATCTGCAATTCGCGAACGCGTGGGAAATCGTCGCCGATGTCGTGCCGGAACACGCCGCAATCGTCCAGGGCGAGCGCCGCTACAGCTACCGAGCGTTCGACGACCTCTCGTCACGCTTCGCGAGCGCGCTGGGTGCGGCCGGCGTCAGTGAGGGCTCCGCAATCGGCCTCTACCTCTACAACTCACCCGAATTCCTGATCGCCCAGGCCGGGTCGTTTAAACACCGTGCCGTGCCCATCAACGTCAATTTTCGCTACCTGGACGATGAGTTGGCATACCTGATCGACAATGCCGACGCCGAAGTCATTGTCTTTCACACATCGCTCGGCGAGCGCGTCGCCAACGTGCGCGAGCGCCTCCCGAAATTGAAACTCCTCGTCGAAGTAAATGACGACGGCGAGCACGTTGATGGGGCCGTGACGTTCGACGAGTTGATGTCGGCCCACGAGCCGCAGGGTCGACAAGACCGTCCCGGCGACGATCTCTACATGCTCTACACGGGTGGTACGACCGGCATGCCCAAGGGCGTCATGTTTCACCAGGCCGACCTCGTGCAGGGTCTCTATTCGGCCTTCGCGACGTTCGGTCTCGAGGCACGAATGCCGACATCAACCGACGACATCAAAGCACTGATCCTCGAACTGCACGCCGGCGAGCCCGTCATCACAATCGCGTGCTGTCCTCTGATGCACGGTACCGCGATGTGGCTGTCGTCGATGCGCGCGCTGCTCTCCGGGGGTACCGCGCTCCTGCTCAGCGAACGCACCTTCAGCCCCCACGAAGTGTGGGCGCTCGCCGAACGTGAACGTGCCAATGAGATCGTCATTGTCGGCGACGCCTTCGCGCGACCGCTGCTGCGCGCACTCGAGGAACGTGAAGCCACCGGCAACCCCTACGACACGACGAGCGTACGACGAATGATCTCCTCCGGAGCGATCTGGAGCGCGGAGATTAAGGACGGACTGCGCAAGCGCATCTCTTCGGTGCAACTCGTTGACGCCCTTGGTTCAACTGAGGCCGGCAGCATTGGCGTCAGTGTCGCGACGTCCGAGTTCGGCGCGGCCACGGCCAAGTTTCTCTTCGCCCCCACGACCAAGGTCATCAATGTTGATGGCGCGGAGGTCGTTCCTGGATCGGGCGAACAGGGCGTCCTCGTGACCCAGAACTCTGCGTACGGGTACTACAAGGATCCGGTCAAGAGCAAGGCAACATTCATTGAGATCGATGGTAACTCCTACGTGTTCACCGGGGACTGGGCGAGCGTCGAAGCCGACGGCACGATCACCTTGCTCGGTCGTGGGTCGATGTGCATCAACACCGCCGGTGAGAAGGTGTACGCCGAGGAGGTCGAGGAAGCGATCAAGCGCCACCCCGGCATCGACGACTGCCTTGTCGTCGGCCTGCCCGACGAGCAGTACGGTCAGCGTGTGGTCGCGGTCGCGTCAATGAATTCGATCGAGGTGACGACGAGCGACGAGGTCCGCGAGTGGCTCCGGACTTCTCTCTCGCACTACAAGATTCCCAAGACCATCACACTGGTCGACAGCGTGCGGCGCGCTCCCAACGGCAAGGCCGATTACAAGTGGGCGAAGGAAACGGCTCTCGCAGGTGACGGCGGACAGACCTGACGCGAACTCGTCGGAAATGAAGTCGGCACCGAGCGACGAATGAACCGTCGCGAAGACGGGCGAGGTTTTAGCTGGCTCCGGGTACGAGCAAACGAGTCACGACACCCTCGACATCGTCGTCGAGGTCCTCAGTGTGGATCTCGTAGTTGCCCTTTTTGAAGGAGCGGGGCACTGCGCGCAGTTCGGCGCGCAGGTCGATCTTCTCCTGACGGGCAATCATCGTGAAGGCAATGACCGTGATAATGAGCCCACAGGCGACGAAGACGAATCCTTCGAGGTAGGCCATCAGTGTCTTCACGCACGTGGAGTCAAGTCCGCTAGTCGCTCCGGCGCCGGCCGGGCCGCTCACGGTGCAGACGCCCACCTGGGTGTGCGCTTGCAACAGTGTCCAGAGACCAAAGAGCATCAGCACGACGCCCAGACCAATCACGAACCTCTTGGTAGTCATTCGGGCCTTCCCTTGCTTCGGCCTCAAATCGACAGACATTGCCGACATCGAAAAACTGGTCGGATTGCTTCACGCGCCGCAGAGACGAACGCGACTCAATTCGCAAGCCCTCCGACCGGGACCTTTACGAACGAATCCAACCTTACGATGAGCGGCCCAACGTTCAACGAACGAAACGACAACAGTTGAACAATTGAAGTCTGACCGGCACCACCGTTGGATCTCGGCTCATTGCAAGGAAGTTCGTCCGATGACTACAAACCGGTCTGCGTGAGCCTCGCTGAGGCTTCCCACAGTCGGCTCGCGACGGACGCGTCACGCGATCTCTTTGACGATCGCTGAATGCTCGGGGAGCCACGGAGATGGAAGAGGCTCCTCGGGCCGACGTAGCTACCACCAGGGATGTCCTCGGTCGCGGCGAAGAGCGTCGGCCACGCTCCTTGGTCCTCATCATTGAAGAGACGCTGTGACAGTTTGCTCACCGCGCCATTGAGGCCCCCCACGTGGCTGATCAGATTCGTTCGGGCAATCCCTGGATGCACGGCGATCGAACGAACGGGACTGTGCACTTCGTCGAGGCGACGCTGTAACTCGAACGCGAACAACATGTTTGCCAACTTCGAATCCTCGTAGGCATTGATGGCTTTGTAGGGACGGTGGTCGAAGTTCAGATCGTCGAGGTGGATCCGTCCACGAAAATGAAGGAACGACGAGACCGTGACGACACGATTCGTGATGTGAGGCAACAGGAGGTTCGTCAACGCAAACGGTCCCATGTGGTTGGTCCCAATGTGCAGTTCGAAGTCGTCGATCGTACGAACAGCGGGCATCAGCATGATGCCCGCGTTATTAACCAACGTGTCGATTGGACCTCTCCATTCGGCGCAAAACGAGCGAACCGATTCCAGATCCGCCACGTCGAGTCGGAGAACCTGGGTGTCGCCGCTGAACTGTGACGAGACGCGAACGCCCTTCTCGAGGTCGCGAACGGCCAGAATGACCTTGGCACCGTGCTGGGCAAACTCTCTCGCGCTGCTCAGACCAATGCCGCTCGACGCACCGGTGACGATGATGGTCCGACCGCTCAGATCGGGAAGATCCTTGGGCGTCCACTTCGCCTTCATGTTCACGCCGCAGTCACCGTGGAGAGAAAGTGCACTGAGGGCGGCTCTTGTGCGTAGAAGAACGGATCGGTGTGGCAGCCCGACGAGAAGACGACGGTGCTCGAGGGTGGCAGCACCGCCGCCAACCTCTCAACGCCGGGATGGAAGGGATCGTCAGTCCCGGAGGCGATTCGAACCGCAACGCCCTTCAGCTTGGTGGCGTGCGCGATGACGTCACCCTCCTCGAATGCCGTTGCCGAGGCGAATGCGCCGGAGTTCGCGCCACGTGCCTGGTCGTAGGAGGTCCAAATAGCCGGACTGATTGCCGCAACGCCTGACGCAAGCCCTGGGTTTCGTTCGGCGATGGCGAGCGCTCCGTAGCCGCCCATCGAGATACCCATCAGTGAGATCGTCCCGGGAGCACGTCCCAGTCCACGTCGCTGGCAGAGAGGGATGAGTTCGTCGACCACCATCGCCATGGGGTCGTCATCGGGGTGCGGGTTCCAGTAGCCGTTGCCACCATCGACCGTGACGAGCGCCGTCGGCGTTGGCGCTGTCCCCTTTGCTTGGATCGCGACCGCCTGCGCGGGCGTCATGTTCACGAGGGCGTTGCGGTGATTGTTGCCATAGCCGTGCAGCATGACGATGAGCGACAGTGCATCACTCGGGAGATTTCCGGCCGGGTAGCCAATGGAGTAGCCCACGGGTCGATGGCGAGCTTTCGAAAAGAACTGTCCCGTGGTCGTCGTTCCGAGTTCACCGAAGACAATGTTGGGCGCCTGGACCGAACAGGCGCCATCGAGTTCGTCAAGTAGCAACTTGCCCGGCAGGACGCCGTGATCAACGAGTTCAACGCCGCCGACGCCCACGACGACAACTGTGCCGAGTGCGCCAGCGATCCATCCCAGGAGCCGACGTCGTGCAACGGTCGTCTCGTCCACGGCTTCGCTCATCGTTGTCTCCTCGTGCATCATCAGGGGCCTGCCGCAATTCTCTGAAGGTAAGTTTGACCCATGACCGAGCCGTCGATGGAAGAACGTGGTCTTTCCTTTGGACGAGAGGCGGCATCGTACGACGCGAATCGGCCCTCCTACCCCCGCGAGGCGGTTGCGTGGGTGCTTGAAGCGGCCACAAGGAAGGTCCGTGACGTTGCGGACGTCGGAGCCGGTACGGGAGCACTGACGTCCCTCCTGGTCTCGTTGGACTTTGACGTCACTGCGTTCGACGCTGACGGACAGATGCTTGACCGACTACGACTTTCTGTGCCCGAGGTGACAGCGATCGTCGCGCGCGCGGAGCAGCTCGCTCTAGACGACGCCTCCGTTGATGCGGTCATGGTCGCCCAGGCATTCCACTGGTTCGATCCGGTCGCGACGTCAAAAGAGTTTTCACGCGTACTTCGACCCGGCGGCGTCGTCGGCCTCTTCTGGAACCTTCGTGATGATCGAGCACTGTGGTGGGCGGCGTTGCGACCAATCATCAACGGTCCGGACTGGGAGCGGTCCGACGGTGACGAGGCGCTCCACGAGCTCGCGCAGGTCTTTTCTAACGTCGAACGCCACGAGTTCCCCCATTTGACCCCAATGACGCACGAGCGAATCGTCAATCTCGTCGGTACGTTCTCCTTCGTGAGGCTTCGAGACGACGCCAACGACGTGCTGGAACAGGTTCGCTCAGTCCTCGCCACGCATCCCGACACGAAAGACCGCGACGTTATTGATGTGCCGTACGTGACGGCGGCATACCGCGTTCGCTTCCCAGGCGCCGATTGACCTCTCGGAGCCGTGCGGCTCCGGCGCAACAATTCGAAGTGGGCTAGGAAGTTGTTGTCGATTCATCGCGGTGGTCAACGTCGAAGTGGGTGAGAGGTTCAGCGGGAGCCTCCGAAAGGAGCAGTTATGACGCAGTATCTGGTACTGATTTACGAAAACGAACAGTCGTGGGCCAATGCGGACGAGGCGACATACGGGCGAATCCTCGGCGAGCACAACAGCTTCGGGGAGAAGAACGGCGCGTCACTACGTGGCGGCAATGCGCTCGAGTCAACGATGACGGCGACATCGCTTCGCAAGAATGCGTCGGGCGAAATCGTGGCGACCGATGGACCCTTCGCCGAAACGAAAGAGGCATTGGGGGGTTATTACGTGATCGAAGCCGATGATCTCGACGCCGCGCTGGCCGTAGCCAAGCAAGTGCCTGCCAACTTTGGCGGCGTGGAAGTTCGACCGATTCGAGAGATGAACTGACCAACTCAGGCGACGACCAGCGTTCGGCAGTCTTTGCGGCCGTGGCGAACGCCCACCGACATGAGTGGGCGTTCGTCTTGGCCTCGACCATGCGAATCACCCGCGACTTCGACGTCGCGGAGGAGTGCGTGCAGGACGCCTTCGCCAAGGCCCTCGCCTCGTGGAGCCAACAGGGAATCCCGGCGAACCCCGGCGCGTGGTTGACCACGGTGGCGCGTCGACGCGCTATCGACGTCGGACGACGTCGTGACGTCGCGATTCGATCACAACGACTCCTGATCACCGACGCAACGACGTTCGACCGCGAACCCGATACGGCAATCGAGGATGACCGGCTCCGCCTGATCTTCACGTGCTGTCACCCGAGTTTGGCCACCGATACCCAGGTCGCTCTGGCCCTGCGTATGTTGTGCGGTCTCAGTACCGCCGAAGTCGCCAAGGCTTTCCTCGTCAAAGAGTCCGCAATGGCGGCGCGCCTTACGAGAGCGAAGAAGAAGATTGCGATTGCCCGAATCCCCTATCGAGTCCCGGAGCGCGCAGAACTTCGAACACGGATCGATGCGGTTCTCCTCGTCGTCCACCTCCTCTTCACCACCGGTCACACGTCGCCCGTTGGTGAGGAACTCTCGCAGGTTGACCTCGTGGAGCGGTCGCTCGACCTCGCACGAATGTTGCACATTCTGCTGCCCGATGACGGAGAGGTCGAGGGTCTCCTCGCGTTGATTCTTCTCACGGACTCTCGTCGCGGATCGCGCGTCGGCACCGAAGGTGAGTTCCTCGCCCTCGCCGACCAAGACCGAAGCACGTGGCATCGAAACTCGATTGACGAAGGGTTGGTGCTCATAGGCGACGCCCTGCGACGCGGTCGCCCCGGCCCCTTCGCACTCATGGCGGCGATCGCCGCCGTACATTCGAGCGCCTCGCACTGGGACGAGACCGATTGGAGCGAAATCGTTGGCCTCTACGACCTCTTGATTGACACGTGGCCGTCGCCCGTCGTCGCGCTCAACCGCGCAGTTGCGATCAGCTTCGCCGAGGGACCCGACGTGGGGCTGCGTGCCCTCGACGACCTCAGTGCCGAGCCCCAGTTGAGCGCGTATCCCTATCTCGCGGCGGCTCGGGCCAACTGTCTCGTTCGTCTTGAACGTTGGGACGAGGCCCGTGACGCCTTCGCCGAGGCGGCGATGCTGACCGAGAACAATGTGGAAAGGGCATACCTACAGACGCGCATTGAAGAACTGAATGAAAGTCTGCGTGTACCGCACGACGACGGCCCTCAATAGGCGAAGCGGTCGCGAAGAACGCGTGACCTACGATGCGGATATCTGCGAATCCACCACCAGTCTGACAGCGCCTCTTCGCTCGTGAGGCGATTACTCGCGTCCCTGATCCTTCTGGGCACGGTCCTCGTCGCGACGGCGACGCAGGTCCCCGCACAGGCTGCGAGCACGAGTACGCCAGATGGACTGGCCACGACCGTCGTATTGAACGCGAAGAGTGAGTTGTCGGTCCGAGTCGACTCGTCCGCGACGGTTGGCGCCAAGAAGATCTCGATCGAGACTGACGCCGGGCGACTCGACGGCGTGCAGAAGATCACGGTGCGCCAGACGGGCGCCACCAACACTGTGACAGCCGAACTCATCGACAACGTCATCTACGTGAAGGGGGACGCCACGATTCTCGAAAGCTACATGGGCCTCTCCACGGCCACGTCGGCGCGGCTTTCGAATCACTGGTTCTACATCAAGGCCACCAACGCCCAGTACATCGAGGTCGCCCAAGGCATGACCATCGCGTCGGGAATGTCGGAGGTGACCCTCCAAAAGAAAGTGACATCGCTGGGCACGAAGTACGTTGACGGCGCGAAGGTCACCGTGCTGGCGGGAACGTCGGTGCCGGACTCTGGACCCGCGTACCGCGAAACGATGTACGTCAGTACTTCAACGAAGCCGCTGCCGGTCAAGGTCGTCCAAACGCTCAAGGGCGAGACCGTGACCATCAGATTTTCGAAGTGGGACGAGAACATCTCGCTGAGCGCACCCGACGCCCGGTTCCAACTGACCTAACAAAGGTTCGGTCACTAAAGGCGCGATGAACTTTGGGGATCCTTGCCGCGAACGAAGTGCATGAAGAAATCGCGAACGTTCCCCGGTGACAGATGCAGTGACGTTGAACCGGCCGTAATCACCTGTCCCACCGACGCCGACCAGTAGACCGACGTGAGCGCCGTGGCGTCAATGTCCGCATCAATCCAGCCGTGCTCCTGCGCACCTTCAATGACGGCGATCCAACGACTGAATTGGATGTCAAGCAAATCGCAAAAGTGACTCTGCGTGAACGGGTCGGACCAGACATCATGGAGAAGATTGATAATCCCCCACTTCTTCTCTAACTGACCAGACGACCAGGACATCTCGAGGTTCTCCTCGATGCCTGACCAGAAAGACGCCTCATCGCCGTGCGCGACTGCGCTCTCAATGCGCGAGAGCACCAGGTGCATTGGTTCGACCGTCACAAAATAATTAGCCATTTGCACTTCGGCGATCAATTGGGTCCGCGAATCAAAGAACGTCTCTACGACGTCGACGTCGACATTGGCTCGCTCGGCGACGTCACGGAACTGCACGTCCTTGCTCCCCCGCTCCTTAACGAGCTCGCTCGCGACGAGCATGATATTTCTTCGGGCAAAGGGATCTTCGTTCTCCACGCCATTTACCCTACTGTCGCAACTCGTCGTGAACGAAATGCGTCAAATCAACTCTTCCGAGCACACTGTGGGGGTTAAGTCACGCTTCTTCTTCACTCGACGGCCGATGCCAAGAAATGAGTTTCGCTCGTTCGGCGTCGACGTAGCCATGCTCGACGAACCACCGCGCCGATTCATACAGTGCTTCAGTCGCGGGCCGTGAGGTGTAGCCAATCTCTCGGCGCGCCTTGGCGTCATCAAAGGTCATTGTGGTCGACGCCATCTGTGCCGCCTCGAGCGGCACTCGGGGTTCGCGTCCGAGCAAGTCGCCTTCAATGAAGCTTGAAAGATGTCCGGCGATCAAGGGAAACACCGAGGGGAAACGCCGTTCAGCGCTGGGGAGTCCCGTAACGCGCGAGAGAATGGCGAGGAGTTGCGCCATCGTGATGTTCTCACCGCCGCAGATGTAACTCTGGCCCTGTCGTCCCTCCTCCAAGGCAAGTAAGTGACCATTGGCCAGATCATCGACGTGCGCGACGTTCATTGCGGTGTCGACGTAACCGGGCATTCGCCCATTCAAATAGTCGAGCACTACTTTCCCCGACGGCGTTGGCCGGTGATCGAAGGGGCCGTGGGGCATCGTGGGCAACACGAGGACCACCGGCGCGCCTTGGGCGGCCAGTCGCAGCACTTCGTGTTCGGCCACGTATTTGGTCTGCTTGTAATTGCCGTAGAGATGTGAAAGGTCAGCCACGTCGTCCTCGTTGGACGGTCGGCCCGACTTAGTCTCCCAGAGGCCTAGTGTCGCGACGGTTGACGTGAAGACAGTCCGTTCCACACCAGCTTCGGTCGCCGCACGAACGACATTGCGACTGCCATTCACGTTGACGTCGTAGAACGTCGATGAATCCTTGGGCCAGAAGCCGAACTTGGCCGCGAGGTGAAAGCAGAACCGTGCCCCCTCGAAGACGCCGTCGAGCTGTCGTTCCTTTGTGATGTCGACCTCTCGGCGTTGCACATCAAGGTCAACGAGGTTCGAGGTTGGTGCACCGGGCTCTAAGAGCGCGACCACTTCGACGTCGCGGGCGAGGAGCGCTCGCACGACGGCCGATCCAATGAACCCGGCCGCGCCGGTGACGACAACGCGGTCGCCGCCGCTCAATGTGAGGCTCACGGCGTCACCGAGGTGCGCTTGGGCGCCTTCGGCGTCCTCTTCATGATTCCCTTGGCCATTGAAACGCCGAAGTCGACGAGCAGACCGCTTCCGCGTTCCGCCTCACTCAACAGTTCGTCAAGGGCGTGCACCAAGAGATCAATCTCGGCCTCACCGGCGATGAGGGGCGGAAGGAGCTTGATGACGTTGATGTTGTCCGCAGCGACTTGCGTGAGGATCTGGAATCGCTGGAAGAGTGGCACAACAAGGGTCTGGGAGAACATCGCCGTGCGCGCCGCCTCCACGAGACGCCAACGTCGGCGTGCGCCGGCCGATGTGGGACGACCAAACTCGATCCCAATCATCTGACCGCGACCTCGAACCACGTGCAGGAACTCGTGGCGCGACGCCAGCTCTTCGAGTCGAGCGTGCCACACGTCGCCCATTGCCGATGCGTGTTCAACAATGCGCTCATCATCGAAGACCGACAACGTCGCGAGACCGGCGACCATTGCCAATTGGTTTCCCTTGAACGTCGTCGAGTGGACCATGGCACGGTCCATTGAGCTGTACACGCCGCGAAGTATCTTGTCGCTCGTCAGCATTGCCGCGACCGGCACGTAACCGCCGGAAAGCGCCTTCGAGATCGTGACGATGTCGGGCGCCAAGCCGTAGTGCTCAAAGGCGTAGAACGCGCCGGTGCGTCCGAGGCCCGTCTGCACTTCGTCGCAGATGAAGAGTGCTCCGGCTTCGTGCACCGCCTTTTCGAGTTCGAGCCACAGCGTGGCGTCGAGTTCGTAGACTCCCTTGCCTTGTATTGGTTCCACGATGAACGCCGCGACGTCGCCGCGCTTCAGCTCGCGACGCAACGCGTCAAGGTCACCGAAAGGAATCTCAGTGGTGTCGGCGAGGAGCGGTCCAAAGCCACTTCGAAAGTCCGACGAGCCATTCACCGCCAGCGCGCCCATGGTCAATCCGTGATACGCGTGCGAGTGATACAGAATCCGATTGCGGCGCGTGCTGGCGCGCGCGAACTTAAGTGCGGCCTCCACCGCTTCGGCGCCGGAGTTGCAGAAGAAGAGCCGTTCGATCTGCTTGGGGCTGCGCCTCACCAGTTGCTCGGCGAGCAGTCCGGGCAACAGCGCACAGTCCATTTGGACCATGTTCGGCAGGTCGGCATCAAGAGCCTGGCGCAGCGCGTCTTTCACGACCGGATGTGCGCGACCCAACGCAAAAACACCGAAGCCACTCAACATGTCCAGGTACTTCTGGCCGTCATCGTCGAAGAGATAGCAGCCTTCGCCGCGCTCGTAGAAGCGGTCGAATCCGAGCGTTGACACGACCCTGGTCAACTGAGGATTCAGGTACTGGGCGTGAAGTTGGAAATTCTCCCCGTGTCGCTCTTCCATGAGCTGCGCCAAATTAAAGGTCATCACGCTCCTTCAGCATGGAGTAAATCTATAGCCCGAAATGTCCATCGCCTCCGCGAACGAATGACTAAATAACCGGCGACAGACCACCGTCGAGAGCGATACCGACGCCGGTCACGTAACTGGCCCTGGGCGACAAGAGATAACTGGCTAAATCCGCGAACTCGTCGGCGCGGCCGACGCGGCCGAGCGGTATGTGTGCGTTGCTGGCAGTCGTTTGGTAGAACTCCTCAACGCTGACACCGGCGACTTCGGCGCGGCGCACCCACTGTCCCGACTCGATGATGCCAATCAATATCGCGTTCGCGCGAATTCCGCGCGGCCCAACTTCACTCGCGAGGGACTTCGTGAACGCCAAGCCGGCGAGTCGTGATGCCGACGTCGGCGTCGTACTCGCGCCTGGTGTCCGAGCGAGAACTGCGAGCACGTTGATGATGGCACCCTGCGTTGCTTCAAGCGCCGGCAGAACGGCGCGGGCGACGTGTAACGCGGAGATGACTTTCAGTTCGTAGTCGCTTCGCCACTGCTCATCACTCGAGGTGGCGATGGATGACGCTGCGGTCTGACCGGCATTATTGACCAAACCATCAAGTCGAGCGAAACGCGAGAGCGTGGCGTCGACGATAGCGTCCAGCTGCGAAGCGTCGGTGACGTCGGTCTGCGAGCAGAGCGCGTCAGCGCCTAGGAGTTCTTGCGCTCGCGCAAGACGATCGCCGTCGCGTCCACAGACGGCGACGTGGCCACCTTCAGCGACGAGGCGCTGCGCCAACGCCAGTCCGAGACCGTCGGTCCCACCGGTGATGAGAAACGCCTTGTCCTTGAGTTCGAGATCCATGCGTTCATCCTACGAATCGGGATCGCGAACCCAACCCCGGCGAGACGGCGCTAGGAGGCGGTCGTGCGAAACGCGACCACGTGGGTCGCGGTGGGCACGAGGAAGAGGCCGTCGCCAACGCTCGGTGTTGGAAAGTCGTTGGCCTCTTGGCCAACGGTCACCTGATGTTGAATGGCGCCCGACGTCGGGTCGTAGCCGTAGAGGACACCGTTGTGTCCGATCGACCACACCAGTCCGGCCGCGATGATGGGCGGACCGCCGCCCGTTGACGCGCTCCAGAGGATGTCAATAGATGGCGTGGTCGATCCGACTCGAATGGCAATCGTGCCCGTGGTGCACGGCAGATAGACCGTCGAACCGAGCACGGCACCCCCGCCATCGACGTCGTTGGAACAGTTGGATCCCGTGCTGGTCTCCCCCTCGCCGATGCCCCCGAGGTTGGATCCATTCAACTCGTAAATTATCCGCGACTTGCCCGCGATCACGACCTGACCATCCTTGAGTAGCACGGGCTCCATGCTCATGTCCTGGTCTTGAGAGTTGTCGTACGCCCACGCGGTGGGAGCGAAATACTGCATGAGCTGCATTGATGGAGTCAGTTCAAGGACGGAGTCGCTGTCGTCGTACGGGGCACTCGATGAGGTCACGGACCCGTTGCCCGCGCTCACCCAGACGTGGCCCTGCGCATCGACTGCTGGTGCCCCTCCACCCATCCAAATCGCCCCTTGACTGTCGCCGGGGGCCGCATCGACCGTGA
>DATCCA010000071.1:0-2335 GCA_036511575.1 Acidimicrobiales bacterium | reverse complement strand
CCCGACAAGACCTACACCGCGACGATGGTGACGAGTAAGGGCACGTTGGAGATTATGCTCGATGCTCTCGGTGCGCCCAACACGGTCAACAGTTTCGTGTTCCTCGCCCGTTGGCATTACTACGACGGCATCGTCTTTCACCGAGTCATTCCCGGTTTCGTCCTCCAGGGTGGCGACCCCACGGGAACCGGCGCGGGTGGACCGGGTTACAAGTTCAAGGATGAACTGCCCAAGCCCGGTCGCTACGAACTCGGATCGCTCGCGATGGCCAATGCCGGCCCCCACACGAACGGCTCGCAGTTTTTCGTCATCTCCGGTCCCGACGGCATCCGTCTTCCGCCGCTCTACGCACATTTCGGCAAGGTCGTGAAGGGACTTGACGTCGTCGAGACCATCAACGCAATCGGCACGCCGTCGGGCAAGCCCCGCGAAGACGTCGTCATCGAGTCAGTAACAATCACCGAGTCTTAAAGACTCGCCGGGTCCTGCCCTCTGGTCACGACCACGTCGCCATGCACGACGCGCCACCCACTGTCGTCATGGTGCACAATGCCCGTCGGGCCTAGTGTCACCAACGCGACGTCACTGGCGAGCAGTGAACGAGTTCGCGCCATCTGTTCATCGCTCGCCGCGAGGCACAACGCCGCACCGGAGCGATAGCCGAGTCCCGTCGTTGGCGCACCGCCGCGCGGATCAATCATGACGTCGCCGAGCACGGTGGTGACCGAACCAATCGCGACGAGCGTTGTCGAGGCATCGATGGCAGCGCCCACATCAGTCGCTCGCCATACCGAGCGCGCGTGCAGTGGCGAGCCGTCGCCGAGGACGACGACGTCCGCTTCGCTGATCCGCCGGGCAAAATAAGGATCGCTCAGCGCGCGTCGGTCGCCCGCCATAAGCGCCTCGACGCGAAGGTCATAGCCGTCAAACGCTGCCGCGATGGCGACCGCCGATTCAGTAATCCCGGTGAATGCCGCCGCCGTTGGCACTATCACGACGTCAGCGTGGTCCGGTCGACGCAACGTCTCGTGGTCGGCCAGCAAAGCAGCGAGTCCCGCAAGTGATCCGACCGCAAACGTCGAGTGACTCATCCTGCGAGTCTCGCACCCAGAGCAAATCATCGCGGCAACTAATGTCTCTCCATGGTCTTTCAAAAAGTCGGCGTACTGGGTTCAGGCATCATGGGCAGCGGTATTGCCGAAGTTGCCGCCGCGACCGGCGCAACGGTCATCGTGCGTAGTCGAAGCCAAGCCACCGCTGACGCAATGCTCACCACCATGCAGAAATCCTTGGCCAAGCAGGTGGAAAAGGGCAAGAAAGACCAGAGTGAGGCGGACGCCATACTTTCTCGGGTCACCGCGACCACGCACCTACCGGATTTGGCGGACTGCGACTTCGTCATCGAATCGGTGATCGAAGACCTCGCGGTCAAGCGCGCCCTCTTCAACGAGCTCGGAGGCGTCATCAACCCCGAAGCAGTGCTCGCCACCAACACCTCAACGTTGTCAGTCATCGAACTCGCAATGGAGACATCGCGACCCGACCGCGTCTGTGGCCTCCACTTCTTCAATCCCGCGTCGGTCATGTCGCTGGTGGAAGTCGTTCGTCCACTCTGTGCGAGCGACGAGACAATGGCGGCCGTGACAGAGTTCGTCCTCGCCTGTGGCAAAGACCCGGTCAACGTAAAGGACCAGGCCGGCTTCGTCGTCAACGCCCTGCTCTTTCCTTATCTCAACAACGCGGTGCGACTCCTCGAGCAGGGCGTCGCCACCAAAGAAGGCATCGACATCGCAATGAAGGGCGGCTGCGGCTTCCCCATGGGACCCTTCGCACTGTTGGACCTCGTGGGACTCGACACGTCGGTGGCGATCCTCGACGCCCTCTTCGCAGAGTTCGCCGAGCCGAACTTCTCGCCGCGGCCGCTCCTTCGCCGAATGGTCAGCGCCGGCCAGCTGGGCCGCAAATCAGGCACCGGCTTCTACGACTACCGTCGCTAGAGAGAGGGACGGGGGAACGATGGCCGAACGCTCGAAGCCATGGGTGATGCGGACCTACTCGGGACACTCCACTGCCGTGAAGTCGAACGAGCTCTACCGTCACAACCTCGCGAAGGGTCAGACCGGCCTCTCCATTGCCTTCGATCTGCCGACCCAGACCGGTTACGACCCCGACGATCCCGCGGCGCAAGGCGAGGTCGGCAAGGTCGGTGTTCCGGTCGCGCACCTCGGTCACATGCGCCAACTCTTCGACGGTCTCCCCCTCGCCGAGATGAACACGTCCATGACGATCAACGCCACGGCGGCGTGGCTCTGGGGCCTCTACCTCGCCCTCGCCC
>DATCCA010000070.1:0-17408 GCA_036511575.1 Acidimicrobiales bacterium | reverse complement strand
GATGCCGACGAGTGAGTCGTTGTGGCCGTCGAAGGGTCCCACGGAGGGATTGGCAACAATCTGCGCGGGACCCGCACTGTTCAAGATGATCAAGAATGCACATCCGCTGTCGTTACCGATGGCGGGGCACTCATTAAAGGGCGCGGTGAGCACATTCGTTGCGGCACTCGACGGGAGGACGCCGTAGAAACTGAAGAAAGAGGCAATAAGTACCAACGCACCGCTGAACAGTCCAATGCGGCGCCACGGGCCCAAGTTTGATTGGTCGGCCACCGCTGAGGGTCCAAATTTGACGTCAGCCATGGGCCGATTTCGAAACTCGAACATGATTCTTCTCCTCGTGCCCCTGCGCGGCAGAATTCTCTCAGAGCCCATCTGTTTTGTCAATTTGTAGTGACGCCGTAGTCCAAATCGTGGCATTCCTGCCTCTTCAACGGAGAGCGCAACCTTCTCTCAATGCGGCCAATTGGCCCGCTCCGTTGGAGAATCGTCGTATTCCTTCATCGCTTTCGCTCGAACGTCATTGATTGTCCCACCAGCGGTGACCGACCCGCAGAGCCGAGGGAGCGGCAATTTCGCATCGTGCCTGCTTCAATCGCGCGAATGGTCTGCGTCGAAATACCTCTGATGTCGTGCGCGTTCGCAGCGTGCGCGAAGGAGCGATTCAACATCACGAAGTGCGCCACCGTCCGCGTGGGACGTTGCGGGTTGACGGCACCCGCGCATGATGGAGAAGAGTGGTTGCCACTAATTGCGCGGCTGATATCGTCACCACCGAGGAGTACTGCAATATGTACCGCCGATTTCTACGGTGGAAATCCTTGGGAAGCGATGCACAGTGGCACACGAAGCGAGTGAATCTGACGCGACGAAAGATCGTCACGACGTGAACTCCGACCTGGAAACGGCAGTGGCTAAGGGCCAGTTCTTCTTGGTCTATCAGCCTGAGATTGACTTGCATACCAACGCGTTCGTTGGCGTCGAGGCACTCCTTCGATGGCGACACCCTGAGCGTGGCGTGGTGAACCCAGATTCGTTCGTTCCAGCGCTCGAGTCAACGGGACTGATCCTTCCAGTCGGTCGATGGGCGCTGTCGACGGCCTGCGCCCAGGGAGCCGAGTGGCACGACAAGGGTTATCGATTCTCCGTCTCCGTGAACATCTCCGCCCGGCAATTTGAGTCATCGGACTTCGTTGACGACGTCGACGAGATCTTGATGTCCAGTCGCTTCCCCCGGTCGCTCCTGGTTCTTGAGTTCGCCCAATCAATCCTGTCAAGTGACTCGGGCGCCCAACTTCGCGCGCTGAAAGAACTTGGCGTTCGATTGGCCGTTGACGACTTTGCGCCGGGGACGTCCAAACTTAGTGATTTGGCGGGCTCACCGATTGACATCGTCAAACTCGAACGCCGATTCATCTCATCGATGTCTGAGTCACCCACCTCGATTGCGCAAGTTCACGAAATTGTCGAACTGTCAAAGGAGATGAACTTGCAAATCGTCGCATCAGGAATTGAGGACGCTGAACAGCGTCAACGCTTGCAACTCGAAGATGTCGCAGTCGGACAGGGTTTTCACTTCTCCAGACCGCACGAGGCGCAAGAGATTGATCATTACCTGGAGGATTTCTCAATCTTTTCGGGGAAGCCTCTTTGATTCGCGTCAGGAGTTTCGATCGAGACTCTTTGCGCGCGGCATCGATGCTTCGCCTTGGTTACTCCCGTCAACCGGGGCCGGTCACGATCTTGGCGGCTGAAGGCTTCGCGGGACGTTCGAGCCAGTGACAACGTCAAAAGCGTCGCCGGGCAACGCCCTCCGCGACGACCAGGTTGAGTTGGTCGAAACGGCGCGCGACGCCGTTCGTCGATCCCAACGAATCGCAAGTCAACTCCACCAACTGATTGCCGCCTCCATCACCGTGACGTCGATGCGGAGTGAACAGGACATCTTGCGGGGTCTGGCGGGGAGCACCAGAAGTGTCTTTGACGCGGAAACGGCGATCGTCACCCTTGAGGTTGGTTCGGCCGCGCCGCTGCGTGGAGTCGCTCATCGTGGTCAAAGCCCGCAGTGTGAGGTGCCACGACTGAGCGAGAAATCGGACTATCCCTCGAATTGGAAAGTCGGCAGTGAGACGAGGTTCGAAGATGGCTGGCTCGTCGCGCCGATCCTTGAAGGGAGGGACCAGGCCCGAGGCGTCGCGGCGGTTCGACGAACGCCGAACGTGGACTTCGTAGACGAAGACAAGGAAGTACTCGCCCTCCTCGCCCAAATGGCCTCGAGCGCGCTCGGAGCGGCCGAACTCGGTCGCACCGTCCGATCGAGCGAGGCGAGACTTCGTGTACTGATTGAAACGGCACCCGTCGGGATCGTGGAAGCGGACATGACTGGTCGCGTCCGCTGGTGGAATCGCTCCGCGAGTCGCGTGTTCGCGTGGCCCGATTTCACGGATGGACTTGACGTCTCGACGACGACGTTTCCTGAGGCGACGTTGCCGGAGCTCCAAGAACTCTGGTCCGAAGTCCAACGCGGCGGCGCGGTTGACGGTCGTGACTTCGTCGATGTCGAAATCGCTGGCAAGATGCGTGTCCTCAGTGCCTCGGCCGCGCTGTTGCCGCCCACACGTGGCGAAGAACCCGGGATTCTTACCCTAATTGACGACGTAACGAATCATCGAGAACTTAAGGCCGAACTTCGCCACGCCTACACCATGGAGATTCGCGGACAGGTTGCGAGTCGCATCGCGCACGACTTCAACAACCTCCTCACGCTCATCTCGGGATACGCCGAGATCCTTTCGACTGATCTCGTCGGCGATGAACGATCCATTCAAATGGTGAAAGAGATTCAAGCAACAGCGTCGCGCGCTTCGATGTTGACGAGTCAACTGCAAACGATTGGACGAACCCGACCGCCAGAGTCGATGGTGTTCAATCCGGTGGCGGTGATTCAATCAAATGCCGAGGTACTCGAACGAATTCTGGGCAACGCGATCGAAGTGCGTTGGTCGGCGGACGAGCGCGCGGGCAACGTTCGAGCGGACGTCGACCAATTTGAGCAGATGATCATCAACCTCTCCATCAACGCCCGCGACGCGATGCCCGAAGGCGGGGAGCTCACCATCGGGGTCAGCGCGACCACACTCGACGATGCGTCGGCCCCAATCCTTGGGCTCAGTTCAGGTGACTACGTGGTGGTGTCGGTTGCGGACACCGGCTTTGGCATGAGCGAGGAGACGCGGGCCCGATGCTTCGAGCCACTCTTCACAACCAAGGGTCTCTTCAAGGGTACGGGCATGGGCCTCGCGGCCGCTCGACGACTCACTGAGGAGAGCGGCGGAGCGATCACGTGTCAGTCGGTGGTCGGCGAAGGCACGACGTTCGAAGTCTTGCTGCCGTCAGTCGACGAAGAGCCCGTCGAGACCTTTGCGGTCGCGGAACTCGATCGCGCTCACGACACGGCAACCGTATTGATCGTGGACGACGACGAAGAGTTGCGGCGCTTCATGAGTCGCATCCTCGAGCGCAACGGCTACCGCGTCGTGCTCGCTGACTCCGCGGAAGCCGCACTCGACGTGGTTGACGACTTCATTGGGACATTCGATTTACTCGTCAGTGACTTCGTCATGGGCGAAATGTCCGGTCGTGACTTGGCAATTGCGTTGCAGGCAAAGAATTCGAAGTTAAAGGTATTGATCGTGTCGGGCACCGCGAGTCGATCCGTCATTGCCGAACTCATTGAGGGATCTGCGGAGTTTCTCGCGAAGCCCTTCAAGCCAAGTGAACTGGTTGACAACGTGCACGATCTCTTGGCGAGCCGCCACTGAGTCAGTTACGCTGCGCCTGGTCCTATGAGGGGGCGATCGGCTCCGGTTCGAATCGGTAGCCAACGCCACGAACCGTTGTTATCCAGCGAGGATGATCGGGATCGACTTCCAGCTTCGCTCGCAGACGACGGATGTGTTCGGTGACAGTCGCTTCGTTTTGCCATTCGCTGGAGGACTCCCAGACGTGCTCGAGTAATTGTTCACGCGAGAAAACCTGACGGGGTGAACGAGCGAGAAACGCGAGGAGCGCGAACTCCTTGGACGTCAACTCGAGCAAGCCGCTTCGCAGATGCACTTCGTGCGTGTTTTCGTTGATCAAGAGGTCGCCGAAGTGCATTGTCGGAGCGTCGATGTGCAGCTGGGCCAAATTCGCCCCCGAACGTCGGAGTACCGATTCGATCCGCGCCGATACCTCGCCCAGCGAGAACGGCTTGACGATGTAGTCGTCGGCACCCAGTTTCAGCCCGGCAATACGTTCGGATTCGAGACCGCGACCCGTGAGAAAGATCACCGGTACGTCGCTGATGAGTCGAAGTTCACGCAAAACGTCGCGGCCATCCTCACTTCCCAACACGATGTCCAAGAGGACGAGGTCCGGTTCCATCGAGGAGGTGGCCCGCACTGCGAGCGCGCCGTCAGTGGCGATGAGCACCTCGTGCCCCTCGCCCGTGAGGAACGTGTCGAGCAGTTTGGTCATTTCGGCGTCGTCATCAACGACCAGGATCTTGGTCAATTCTCTCCGTCTACTTTCTCAGCCAAAGTTGTGACAAAAACGTGACAATGACTACCTCGCGCATCGGCATAGCAGCCACTTTGTGACGCTTCGAGAAGCTGTGTGGTCGACACGTTGACCATTCTATGGACGTGGCGTGTGAATTCCGGTTGTCCCTCCGGAAAATCTGAGGCGACGCTTCGTGGTGGCACCGCGAGCGACGTTGACTTCGAGTGCCTCTTTCCTCTCTCGAATGAGCAAAAGGGGCCGAGCCAGGTCCACCAATTTTCGGGCCTGTTTCACTATAGTTTTGTTGGAAATCGCGACGAATTCCAAGGTTGTCGGAGCCTTCACGAAGAACGGAAAAGGTGGTCTGTGGCTAACACAATCGGGCGTCGCTACTGGTACGGCTCGAGTTTCGTGGACCAAGAGTCCGGTGTTCGCTTTGAAGGTCACCACCCCCTCGAACGGCCCGACTTATGGAAGATGTACCTCAATGAAGCCGAGGGCATCTTTCGAAGTCGAGGATTCGAAGGAACCTTGCGACGCCTCGAACTCGAAGAAGGCAACAACGTCCCGCTCTTCATTCTTGGCTTCGACCCAGAGGGTGAACCCGTCGCGGGCGTGCGTTTCCATGGTCCCTTAGAGGGGAGTTACCAAGCGGCAATTCTCGAAGAGATGGCGTCCTCACCCGAGATTGGTGTGCTGCACGACGTGATCGAGCGCGAGATTCGTCTCGGTGCGCTCGAAGTGAAGGGCGCGTGGTCCAAGGGAGAGACCGTTGTGGGCGCCCGACTCCTGGCTGCAATCTCGAGGTCGGTCACGCACGCCATGACCTGGCTTGGCGCAGAATTCGCCATCGCGGCCGTCTCGGACTCGCTGATGCCCGTGGGTGACGTGACCGGTGGCGTGCAAGTTGGAACACAGTGGGTGCCCTTCCCCGACGAGCGTTATCGCACGGTGGCCGTGTCGTGGCATCGGGCTCGCTCCTACGAACTCTCGAGTCCCTCCAACCAACAGGCTCTACGCCGCGAGTCGGAGCAGTTACTTCGCGGTCCCGCACGATTGGGACTTGGACCCATCGAACCGGCGTCCATTCGTACGCGAGCGGCCAGGCCCTTGGTGCTCGATGTAGGGGAGCGCGCTCAGCGAGAGGTGCTGCGCATCCTTCGTGAGGACTCGGCGTTGCAGATTATCGACCGCCTGGCCGAACAGCGTGAACAACTCGCCGACATCGTTCCTCCTCTCGCCACCGCGATCATCGAAGAGGGCTCACGCTGGGTGTACTACCCGTGGCGTCGAGCGGTGGTGCGCCTACTCGCACCACGATCGTTCTCGACGCTTCGTCTGGACCGAAACCGCAACAAGATGACGCGCGCCGAACAGGCCCGCCAACGCACGCTGCGCATTGGCGTCGTCGGACTGAGCGCCGGCCACACGATTGCCCACGTCATTGCCATGGAGGGACTGGCCGGTGAGATTCGTCTCGCGGACTTCGACACCCTTGAACTCTCCAACCTCAACCGAATTCCAGCGAGCGTGCTCGATTTGGGCGTGAACAAAGCAGTGGTGGCCGCTCGTCGTATCGCCGAGATTGATCCCTACCTGCGCGTCACCGTTGAGCCGGCCGGCATTCGCCCGGAGAACCTGGGTGAGTTCCTCGACGGACTCGACATTGTCATAGAGGAGTGCGACTCGCTCGACATGAAGTTCCTCGTTCGAGAGGCGGCCCGCGAACGTCGAATCCCCGTCATCATGGAAACGAGTGATCGCGGTGTCCTCGATGTCGAACGATTCGACCTCGAACCGGACCGTCCGATCTTTCACGGACTGTTGGGCGATATGGACTCATCGAAGTTGGCGAACCTCACGACCGCCCAGAAGGGACCCTACGTCATTCGACTCATTGGCGCCAAGGAGGCGTCATCGCGCGGCGCAGCTTCGCTGTTGGAGGTCGGCCAGACCATCACCGCATGGCCGCAGCTCGGAAGTGAGATCACGCTCGGCGCGGCGACGGTCGCGGCCGCCGTGCGACGAATCGGTCTCGGGGGCGAACTGCCCTCTGGCCGAGTGCGCTTCGACGTCGAAGAGATCCTTTCGGCGCTGGGACCCGTTGAAGTAAACCTCGAAGCCGAAGCTGACCTCTTCGCCCCAGCGCCCGAGGATCCACCGCTCGTGAGCGACGACCCTATTGAGTTAATCGTTGACGCCGCTCGCCGAGCACCTTCAGGCGGCAACGTGCAGCCGTGGCGATTCGAAGCCGACGGCGATGAGATTCGTTTTTTCATGTTGCCTGAACGCACCTCCACGATGGACGTCGCGCATCGCGGCACCTACGTTGGAATCGGCGCCGCGCTGTTCAACGCACGCGTGCAGGCCGCGTCAATTCGCAAACTCGGTCTCGTGAAACTCTTCCCCGAGGGTCGACCCTCGCACCACGTGGCGTCGATGACCCTGGGCACTTCAGACGACGTGGCAATTGCGCCGCTACGCGACTACCTCCTCAGCCGATCGTCGAACCGGCGCATGGGCCAGCCAACGGCCATTGAACCAGAGACCGTGCAGTCGTTGATGCGCGGCGTCGAGCGAGAGGGTGCACAGCTTCGTCTGGCGACCGATCGCGAACAGGTCAAAGCGGGCGCGGAGCTTCTCGCGGCGTCGGACCGATTGCGGTTTCTCCTTCCCACGGTGCACCAAGAGATGCTCTTTGAGATCAAGTGGCCCGGTCGCGATTCACTCGAGGAGGGCCTCGACGTCCGCACACTCGAAATGGACCCGGGCGGTTACGCCGCGCTCGAACTACTCAGCCGTCCTGACGTCATGGGACACCTCTCGGACTGGCGCGCCGGATCGGCCCTCGGTCTGCGCATGCAGGCCTCGATTATGACCAGTTCGGCGCTGGCGATTATCACGGTGCCCCACGCCGATCCGATGTGGTACCTGCGCGGGGGAGCGGCGATGGAGCGCTTCTGGTTGAGCGCCGAGATGCACGGATTGGCCGTCCAGCCGGCCTCGCCGGTCTTTCTCTATGCGGTCGGCGAGTCCGATATGCGAGTAATGGCGGGCGAACGGTACCTCGATGAGATGTTCGCACTCTCCGAGCGTTTCAATGACTTCTGGGGTCTCACCGACGGAGAGACTCCAGTCATGGTCTTTCGTGTCTTCCAGGCCCCTCCGCCCTCAGTCCACAGTGTCCGACTTCCGCTAAGCCACGTTTTGAGTCGCGAGACCGAAACTTTGTCGCCAATTGAGCCACTGCCAATTCAAAATAGGTGAGAAATGGTGCAAATGTTGGGGTTTACTTACCCCATTGCCTGTGCAATAATCTTTCTTGAACGCGATGAGGAGCTGTGCCGAGAGGCCCGACCCCTGATCCCGGCCTTTATCTGTCGGCAAAGGGCAAAGGTAGATCCCTCATGAGAAGTCTCAACCATTCGTATCTAGACCGCGCGGGCGAAGAAACCCGTCTAGTGGTCGAGACACTTCTCCAGGTGGTGCCCGGTACACAAATCGTCGCCGTCGTGACGAATCTCGCGAAGCCCATCCCCGGGTTTGAACTCGAACCACTCGTCGGCAGCGATTCGGAGAAGGCGTTCGAGACGATCAGTGAGCGCGTTCGCGGACAGCTCTCGGGTGACGTACCACCCGGCTCATTCTCATGCGTCGTACTCGGGGTCGAATGGGGTGTCCTGGTCGATCACATCGTCGTGCAAGATGGCGACGTCGTCGGTGCGCTCGTGGTCGCTCGACACGGTCGCACCTGGTCCGGTCGCGAACGATCACTGACCAAAGCCTTTGGAAGTTTGCTCAGTCACGTGGCGACTCTCGCTACTCGCGAGGGCGTCTTGTTGCACCAACGCCGTTTGGACGAATTGGTCGCTCAAGTGGCGGAAAAATTGATGTCCGCATCGGCGACGAACCGTCAGGCAGTGCTCGACTGGGTCTGTGTCGTGCTCGCGGAGTTCCTCAGTGCCGATGTCGCCTTTATCCGTCGCAACGATCTGACGCGAGGACTCACCATTCTGGAAGCCGAGTGGCCAATCCGTGAGGACATTCCCGACCCCGACCCGCTCGGCGAAGTGCCCTTTGACGCGGACCCTATTTTCATGGCGCTGCGCGATTTGCGCACTCCGTATCTCACCGGAACCGATGACCTGACCGAAGATTACCGTGACCGCTCGGTGGAGGCCGGTGGCGAGACGCCGGCCGCCGGTGCCGCCGTGCCGCTGCTGCTCGGCGACTCGACCTGGGGCTCGCTCGGCTTCCTCCACTTCAATTTGCACAACTGGGTACAGGCCGAGATTAACGCGCTGCAGGCCGTTGCCTCGATGCTCGTCCAACTCCAAGGGCGGATCGACGCCGAAGAGCGCACTCGCTACAACGCCAATCACGATGAGCTGACCGGACTGCCGAACCGTCGCGCCCTCATTCAAGAGTTGAAGAGCCGTCTCGACGCGAAGCGTGAGACCGCGGTCATGGTTATCGACCTCGACCGCTTCAAGATCATGAACGACTACCTCGGTCACGGCAGCGGCGACCGACTCCTCGTGACCATTGCCGACCGCCTGCGCACCAGCATCCGGGTGAACGACTTCGCCGCGCGACTCGGTGGCGACGAATTCGTCTTCATCGTCGACAAGGCCAAGAGTGAGATGGAGATTCTGGCCACGGCCTATCGAATGTTGGACGTCATCGCGCAGCCCGTTGCCATTGCCGGGCAGGAAGTCACGCACACGGCCAGCATCGGCATTGCCATGGCGGAGCTCGGCGAACAGAGCGGTCTGGACCTACTCGGGTGGGCCGACGTCGCGATGTACGCCGCCAAAGCCCGTGGTCGAAACCAGGCCGTCGTCTTTGACCGGGAACTTCGCGAAGAGGTCAACGACCGCTCGCGCACCGAACTCATGCTTCGTGAGGCAATTGAAATGGGCGGTCTGCGCCTGCACTTCCAGCCCGAGGTCAATCTGCGCACCGGTCAGGTGCTCGCCGCCGAAGCGCTCGTGCGCTGGGAGCACCCCACACGTGGACTCCTGGCGGCCTCCGAGTTCATCACCGTGGCCGAAGAGACCGGCCTCGTCACCGAAATCGGTCGGTGGGTCTTTGCAGAGGCCTGCCGCCAGTTGGCGATATGGGAAATCGAGTACCCAGATCTGCCCTTCATTGTTCGCATCAACATGTCCCCCGCCGATTTCAAATTGGGCGACCTCGTCGAATTCGTCGAACGTTGCCTGCGTGAGAACAACGTGCCGGGCAACCGCCTGTGCATTGAGATCACTGAGTATGCGGTTATGGACGAGCCCGAGCGAATTGCGCGCATCCTGAAGGGCTTCCAGGCCTTGGGCGTTGAGATCGCGCTCGACGACTTCGGTACGGGCTTCGCGTCGATGACCGGTCTGAAGAACCTCCCCGTCAACCTCCTGAAGCTGGACATGAGCTTCGTGCGCGGTATCACGACGGACAACTACGACCGGGCGATCGTGGAATCGATCATCCGACTTGGTGCGGCACTCAACCTCGGCGTCATCGCCGAAGGCATCGAGTCCGGGACCATCATTGAGAAGTTGCTCGAACTCGGCTGCTACCGCGGCCAGGGCTACCTCATCTCTCGTCCAGTCCCAGCCTCGGAACTCTCCGAAATGCTTCGTGCCGGCTCAGTCCCGTCGTCACTCTTGCGACCCGTGGAGAAGACACCGCTGGAACTGGCAGACTTACAACTGTGAGTTCAAAAAATGGTTCGACCGCCGAGTCAGCTCACCAGTCAGGTGCCGAGGAAGATGAAACTGAGGCGACGCTTTCTTCAATTCACGCTGACGTGGAGCGCAGCGACGTGAGCGGTGAGGACTACGAACCGTGGCTGTTCCAGACAATGTTGAACGAACTGTCCGAGCGCGAACTCGGCGTCGGTTTCATCTACGCGATCCTTGAACTGTTCGCCGAACGTCACAAGCTGACCGACGTCGCGGTGGTGCTCGTGAACGACACCTTCGGCACGCAGATGTTCCGATTGGGTGGAGAGGCAGTGACGCCAGATATGGCGGCCCACTTGAGTGCGTCACCCGGTGTCTACTGCGAGCCCGACCACGTGCCGAGCGCCGAATGCGATGCCGTTCGAACCGCGTGCCAGTTAGCGATGTCGCTGCACTTGGCCCGTTTCAG
This sequence comes from Acidimicrobiales bacterium, assembly GCA_036511575.1. GTDB lineage: Bacteria > Actinomycetota > Acidimicrobiia > Acidimicrobiales > RAAP-2 > RAAP-2. The sequence goes on along the minus strand of DATCCA010000070.1, from coordinate 6,719 downwards.
TGCCGCACACGATCCACTCACCAATATCGCGAACCGCCGTAGTTTTGACGAAGCGTTGGAAGTCGCGGCCGCTCGAAGTGCCCGCTACGGCTGGGCCTTCACGCTCGTCCTCGTGGACCTCAACAACTTCAAGGCCGTCAACGACCGTTCCGGTCACGAATACGGCAATCACCTCTTGCGTCAGTTCGGCTTCGCCCTTCGTCAAGCGGTTCGCCAAGGCGACATCGCGGCGCGCATCGGTGGCGACGAATTTGCGGTCATCTTGAGTAACGCTGAAGGACACGAGTCCTCCGGCTTCACCGAGCGACTCCGTGGTCACCTCGTCACGCTGGGCAATCCTGTCGAGTTCACGATTGGCACGGCCACCTCACCGCGCGACTCCACCGACCCCGGTGAGCTGTTGCGGTTGGCTGACGGACGTCTCTACGAAAAGAAGGGCATTCGCATCTCATGATGTCAAGAACCGAAGAAGACTTCGAACTCGAACTGCGCTCGCTCCCGGGTGTACTGAACGTGGGCATCACGAAGCACGCCAACGGCGACGTTGACGTGGTGACGCTCGTCGCGAACAGCAAGGACCCGATTGCGACGCGCAGCGCCGCCAGCCAGATCGCCAGCCTGTACTACCCCGAAGCGGCCGTCGTCATCGAAGACGCAAACCGCGCGTTGGCCGACCACCACCGTGGCGAGGGTCCGCGCGTCGCACTCATTCGCGCCGACTACGACACGAGCGACGGCTTTTGTGAAGTACAGCTCTCCGTTGACGGACGTACCGGGATTGGCCGGGCGGGGAGCGGACCACTCATCGGTGGCGCCGAGGCGACGCTCGCGGCACTTCGCGACCTAGGTTACGACGTGCCGTACTCATTGATGACGGTGACCAACGTCACGAATGGCCGCGATTGGCCCGTGATTGTGACGCTACGGTCGCTCGCGAACGACGCGGACCGATTCGGCATTGCGCGCTCCGAGGATGACCTTGTCTCCGCGGTCAAGGCGACGCTCGATTCGCTGAATCGATTCCTTTCGACACTCGAGGGTCGCGTCTAACGTCACACTGATGCACCGTCGCACTGCGACGACTACGCAGTGACGACTGCGTCGAAGGTTCGTCCACTGAGTTCAGAGAGCCCCGCGGTGCGGAACGTTCCTCCGAGCGCAGTCGCCACGTTGAGCCCTGCGAGCGCACCATCGCGGGGCAGTACGAGCAATGAATCGAGGGCGCCGCGCGCGACGACGAGTCCCTGCATTCGCGACTGACGTGCCACTTGGTCGACAAGTCCGACGTCGACGAGTCGCGGCAGCTCAACAACCGGGTTCTCGTAGTGGGTGCGGCTGAACGAGCGCAGGTCGCGGATCATCTGAATCGAGTCTCGACCGACGCGCACGGACGACCCCGCGATGTCGTCCCAGGTCACGTCGATGGGGGTGATCGAAAGGCCCAGCTGGTCGGCGAGATAGAGCATTTCGGCGTCGTAGATGAACCGGTCGTAGAAGCCGAGGAGCGACAGTATCCTCGCTGGTCCGAGCTGGAATCCTTTACAACCACATTGGGTGTCGCGAAGCGTGGTGCCGGTGTAGTGGCGGACCAGTCGGTTGAACACTTTGCCCGCGACACTGCGCAGCGCAGTGTCGTAGCCCGTCTTTCCCTCGTGTTCGCGTGATCCCGGCACCAGGGCGCTGGTGTGCAGCGCGACGACGATGTCGGGGAGGTGGACGGGCCTGATCGAAAGGTCGGCGTCGGTGGCGATCACGTACGGCGCGCGGGCGACCGAAATACCTAAGCGCACTGCGGCTCCCTTGCCCATGTTCTTGGGCTGTTGCACGAAGAGGGTGTGGGGGAGATGGCCGTAGACGGCGTGCGCCGTATGCAACGTGTCGTCAGTGGATCCGTCGTCGACGACGATCACCTCGATGTCGTCGGGTCCCATCTCGTCGAGAACGGGCGCCAATCGTTCGAAGCCGGCCGCGAGTCGAAGCGACTCGTTGTAGGCAGGGATGACGATGGACGTGGTGAGGGTCATGGGGCTCCGTGAGAGGCTGACCAATGTGGGCAACGGTGGTGCGCACAAACCGTAGCGCCTCGTCGGGCACCGCGGTGAGCGACGTTCCTGTACGTCGAACGCGCCTCGGTCAGCGAATTGGATGCCGATGGGTCGACGGAACTAGTTTTTTCAGGTGGGAGTTCTCGTCATTGGCATGCACCGTTCCGGTACGTCGGCGCTCGCCGGAGCGCTCGACGCCATGGGCTTTGAGGCCGGTCCCGCCGACGACTTGATGGAGGGCGACGAAGGAAATCCCCAGGGGTACTTCGAACTTCGCTCGATTGCGTCGTTGAATGACGAGATTCTGTCTCACTACGGAGGTCGTTGGGACAGCCCACCGTTGTTGGCGCCCGGCTGGGAACACGACGACGCGGCTCTGGCGTACGCGACACGCGCCCGCGAGGCCCTCGCTGAGGTCTACGCGGGTGATGCCTACGTCCTCAAGGACCCACGAATCTCGCTGCTAGTGCCTCTCTGGCGCCAGGTCACGGATGCGGGTACCTGCGCGATCGTGATCGTTCGCGAGCCTCTCGAGGTCGCGGCGTCACTGACTCATCGAAATGGTCTGCCGACGATCAGCGGTCTCGCGCTCTGGGCGGCGTACAACAGGGCGCTCCTGCGTGACCTCGAAGGGATGGCGGTGCACATATGTAGTTACACCGACCTCGTGAACGATCCGACGACTGTGCTGTCTGAAGTTCGAGACAGCCTGCAGGCGTGGACCGTCGTCACCGAAGATATCGACCTGTCATCGGCGATTGCGTCAATCCGTCCCGACCTGCGGCGTAATAACGCGGACGACAACGTCGAGTCGTCACACCTTCCCGTTGAGATTGCAGACTTGCTCACCCTGCTGCTCGATCGGCGTGGCCGACACGACCACTTTGCCGTAAAGGCGTCACTCGAGCCGGCGTGGTGGGAGCGAGCGCTGCTCGAAGAGCGCCGGGTCTTACTGAATTGGGCGCTCGATCGACATGGCGTCGTCGAGGCGCATAGCGCGAACCTCGAGACCCATAGCTCAAATCTCGTTGCCGAGAATGCAATGTGGCGACAGCGCTTTGAGGACACCGAACGCGAGTTGCAGGCGCTGCAGGGGCGAGTTGACCACGTGAAGAAATTGATCCCCGCGCCGTTGTTTCGGGCAGTCACCAAGCGATCGAAAGGGACCTAACGCTCGGCCCACGCCACGATACGCGGCGCACGTTCTGTGCAATGGAGTTCGCGCGGTGAAGTAAATTTCATTGGGCGTCGACCGATCTCGGAACTCGACCACATCTCAATGAATAGGTGAACATCGAATGTCATACTTCAAGTGCGGCTCGTGGCCGAGGTCGTATCATCGAAGGTCGGACTCGAGGTCACATGCTTGACTCGACTCCTCCCACCTTTGTTGTGTGGTTCACGGGCATCTCGGGCGCGGGTAAGTCGACCATCGCCTCGGGCGTGGAGCAACGCCTGCGAGCGCTCGGTCTCTCCATCCACAACCTTGATGGCGATTCATTGCGAACCGGTCTCAACAGCGACCTTGGATTTAGCGATGACGATCGGACAGAGAACATACGTCGAATCGGTGAAGTCGCCCGGCTCTTCAATATCGCCGGGGTCAGCGTCCTCGTCGCCGCAATCTCTCCCTTTCGAGTGGGACGCGATCAAGTGCGCTCCTTAGTTGGACCGGGTCGCTTCGTGGAAGTGCACGTCGACACGCCCCTGGAGGTCGCCGAAGCACGAGACGTCAAGGGTCTCTATCGAAAGGCTCGTTCCGGTCAATTAGCGAACTTCACCGGTATCGACTCCCCCTACGAGGCGCCGCTCAATCCCGAGGTCCGGATCGACTCAACGAATTCGACGAGTGACGACGAGGCCGACGAGGTCGTTCGCACGTTGATGATGATGGGGCTTCTCGGCCACGACTGACGACGCGTTGGCTACGCGTGTCGCCGAGAGCGCATGATTCGACTTACTCCGAGTGCGCCGGCGCACGCCGCCACCACCATCAGGGCCAATGTGAGGATTAAGTTTGGCGTCAACGGTGACGCGGAGGAGCCGTAGCTCGTTCCCTGGAGGAACCACGGTGCGCTGCTTCCGACCCGTACCCACCACAACGCGGCGCCGGCAGTGATCGTGACCATCAGTATCGAGACCCCAGTGGCGAGGAGTGCTTCGACGCGAAGGACTCGCGACGAGAGGGCCATCCTCGCAACACACTGTAAAGCGACGCGGTCCCAGCTCACCAGTGTGAGCGCAATCAAGACCGCCCAGGCGATGAAGGCGCCAGAGTACGCACCGTCACCGCCGTTTCGTTGCACTGAGTTCAAGTGTCGTGACCAAAGAGACAGCGGAACGATGGCGACGAGCGCCAGCACGGTGAGCGTCAGCGAGTGGAGTATTCGTCGACGAGCGACGGTCCAGCCACCAGAGCGTAGGAAGGCGACGAACGACGGGAGCGCGACGCAGGCGCCGATGAGGACGAGGATCATTCCCAGTGCACCGCACCCCGCAACGATGTCGAATCCCACGCGGGCCGGCGAACTCGAGCCGGCGGGCATCGCTTTCGCGAAGTGCTCGGAGGTTTTGGAGAAGGTGGCACCAGCGAGCATGAATACGGACCACGCACAAAGTACGACCAGCGAGCCGCCGCGCGATTGGACGGCGGGCGTTGGATGCTCGCCAAGGAGCCCGGATTCGTGCGCCCGTTCGCGTACTGCGCCTAGGGCAATCGAGCTCACAAAGCCGACGGTCGGTCGCTTGCCGTCGAGCGTGTCGTCAACGTACGCAAGAAAATCGTCGCCGTATCGTGAGCGCCAACTCGGGGGGTACCACTTGAGGAGGCGTGTCGCGTCGTAGGGTCGGCGTTTCACGAAAGCCCGCCAATGGCCAGACGGAGTCGTGCTGTGCTGACGTCGACGAGTCGACGCATGTCCGCGACCGCGGAGGTCAACGACGCCGATCCGGCTTCGGTGATTCGATACGGACGTCGCCGATCCTCGCCATCGAGTGGTTCAATAAGTCCGCGCTCTTCAAGGCGGGTGATCGCTCCATAGAGCGCGCCGGGTCCGAGTTCGACGCCGGCGAACGCCGCGATGTCCTTGGCGAGTGCGTGACCATGCTTCGGTCCGGATGCGAGGCTGGTGAGAATCAAAAATGGAGGGTCGTTCGTACGTCGTAGACCTTCGTTGGCGGGCGTTTTTTTCATTGTGTCAGACTACTACGTGGTGCGTAGTAGTGCTCGACTTCAATTATTTGGCCGATATCACCTGATGGGATGTGGTGCCAGTGACTGCCTATCCACGAATCATTCGAAAGTCGTCGGAGGGGGCGTCGAGAGTTCGGCGTCGAAAGTGCGAGGCTCGAGTTTGGAAATGTCGGGTTTACTGAGTGGAGTCGTCGCGGCGCCCGACGCCATGCACTGAATCAGATCGAGTTGGCGCTCATCGCGGACTTGAAGTGCGTTGGCGTGCCCCGCCGTCGCTTTCTCGAGCAGAGAAGCCTGGGTCTCGCGTGACGGGCCTCCGGCACCTCCGTTGTCGATCACTGAACCGTCGTGACTTTGCGTGGTGTGCTGGAGGTGAGCGAGGGCGCCCTCCCAGTACCGGACCGCTTGTTCGGCCACTTCAAGCGCCTCTCGCTCGAGCGCGCACTGTTGCGGAGCGCGTTTTCGGCGCGACCACGTAAGTATCGTGAACCCGCCACCGCCGAGTACCAAGACGCCGACGCCCATAGCGAGAAGGAGTGCACCGCCGTTGGTCGCGTTGGCGCTCTTCGACGCCGCCACAACTCTTCCCTCACCCCAGACGGGCGATTCGTTGAGAAGGTCGAGCGTAAGTGCGCAGACCAGTGTTACGTAGCCGACACGCGGCACGCGCGACATCCAACGGTTCGAACTCGTTCGACCGATCACCGCAGTCCCCTCGAACTCAACGTTTCCTCACCGGCAAAAACGTTACAACCGATTCTCGGTTCAACGCCTGATGGAGTTCGCGTAGTCGCGAAGCGAACTGTTCCGTGTGCTTAAGAGCGCGGGCTCCAGACACCGTCGACACGCCTCGAAAGTGCGAGTGGGTTCGACTCTTGGAGCGCGGGCGGCAACAGCGTGTCGGGCACCGACTGATAGGTGACTGGCCGCAGCCATCGCTCGATAGCGCCAGCGCCAACTGAGGTCGTCGTAGCGTTCGTTGTCGATGGCCACGGTCCACCGTGCTGCATTGACCAACTGACGCCAACACCCGTCGGAAAGCCATTGACAATCAAGCGTCCGGCGCGTTGGGCGCCGAGTGAGAGTAGCCACGACGCGTCGGGGTCATTGTCAACAGCGAAGAGACTGAAGGTCAGCGCCGGCTCCGTTGCGCTCAGGCTGTTGCGAAGGTCCTCCTCTGACTGGTAGCGGATGACGAGTGCGAGTGGTCCAAAACATTCCTCGCGCAGGACGTAGGCGCCGGGCGATCGAAAACTGTCGCCGTCGACTTCGAAGAGTTGGCACGACGTGTGCGCACCTTCGCCCTCGTCCAGCTGGACGAGGGCGTGAGCACTCGCAAGTGACGCGATGGCGTCGACGCCACGTCGAAAGTGGTCGGCGATTCCCGATGACAACATGGTGAATCCCTCGAGTTCTTCGAGTGAAGCAACGATGGCGGCGACCAACGCATCACCGGCATCGCCCGCGGGAACGAAGATGAG
>DATCCA010000069.1:0-4010 GCA_036511575.1 Acidimicrobiales bacterium | reverse complement strand
ATCGGCGACATCACTCCGGGGCCGGCGCTCGCTCACAAGGCGACGGCACAGGCGGAGGTTGCCGCCGAGTCGCTTTCAGGTATGCCCAGCAAGTTCGATCCGTCAGTCGTGCCCGCCGTCGTCTTCTCCGACCCCGAGGTCGCTACGGTCGGGCTCACCGAAGACGCGGCTCGCGCGCTGGGGTTGGACGTCATTGTTGCGCGGTTCCCCCTTACGGCCTCGGGCCGGGCCGCGACCCTTGGCGCGTCGGAGGGGTTCGCGCTCCTCATCGTTGACCGGGACCAAGACGCGGTGGTGGGCGTGCACCTCGTAGGACCGTTGGTTTCCGAGCTCGCGGCCGAGGCGGCGCTCGCGGTGGAGATGGGCGCTAGCCCCGAGGACGTCGCCGGCACCATCCATCCCCATCCGACAATCAGCGAGTCCCTTCACGAGGCGGCGCGGATGCTGGTGGGTCGCCCGCTGCACGTCGCCGCGAGCGCAAAGAATTGAACAAACTGATCATCTCGGTGCGGCGTCCTCGCGCGATGCGCCCGATTGTTCCGACGGTGAGTGATCTCGCTCTGCGAAAGTAAGGGACGTCGCGACATCGGGCAACTTCTCGTGGGTACGACCGACTTGGATCGGAACAAGAGACTCCAACAATGCGTGGAAGAATAATGATCCTCTGTTGAGTTCGAGACTGGTCGCGTTGTCGCACTGATAGAAGATAATTAGGTCGCTCAGCCCTGTCGGACGAAGGCGGATAAGGCCCCTCCGCACGTCTTTCCGCGGATATTCGCGTCGCCCCAGATTCCAGAACTGTTGAGCGCAATCGCAGAGCGGATGACTCAACCCATTACGTTTCCCGTCGTATTGGCGTTGAACTGTCTCTTGCGCGAAAACGCTCCAAGATTGATGTCGTTGCCCGTATGTTCGCCCACGTAATGCAATGGTTCTTCGTCGTGATCGTGCCCCGCTTCGACACTTTCAACCAGCGTCGCTAGAAACCTTCCGACAAGCGGTGCATTCTTGAACTGGTTCCCACTCGTGCCAATGGCAACGTAGAAGCCCGCGAGGTCGGTACGGTCGTAAATCGGCTGCCAGTCGTCTGACACGTCATAGACGCCGGCGACGCCCTTGGGCGTATTCGGCACGCCCAGCGTCGAGAGGCGCCGCGCCGCTCGCATGACCTGGCGCTCGAAGCATGATGCGGTGACGCTCGGATTGGACTCGTCAGGATCTTCGATCCAATCCAGCGGATCGCACTCCGGCTCCGTTCCGCCCACCATCATCTTGTCGCCCGCTGCGGCTCGGATATAGGTTCCTAGGTCCAAGTCGGCAATGCTCGGGCCAAGGGCACCGTCGGCATTGAAGTCGGGTGGTGCCTGAACGTAATGCACCTCTTGTCGCAGCGGGCGTACGCCGATGGTGAACTCTTCTCCCACTCCGGCCATGCGATTGATCCGACCGGACCATGGCCCAGCGGCGTTAATCACCACCGGTGATTCGATTTCTTCTCCATTGCTAAGTTCCACGCCAGCGATGCGCTCATCGCGCTGGATGATCTTGGTGACGGTGCGGTTGAGCACAAGCGTGGCACCTAAGCGCTGCGCGGCAGTTATCAGGTTTTGGGCCGCGAGCTGAGGGTCATTAACAAAACCGGCGTCTGGCATGAAGAGTCCGCCAAGTTCGTGGTCGGCGCCGCGGAAGAATGCGTCATCGTCAATTCGCTTGGGTGGCCAGTACGCTCTCGCGTCGATGCCGGGAATGCGTGCTCGCAGTGCGGCTGCATCCCACTCTTCATAAGTCACTCCAACCTGCTCAAAGAGTGCGATGGCTCGCTCGCGAGGAGTAACCGGGGTGTCCAACACGATCATCCCCGTTTGTTGAAACGACGCGAGTCCGTACTCGTCGCCGCAACCCAGGTGTTCGGACCAGACTTCCCAGCAATGCTTAGCTTCCCAGGAGGTGGCAACTCCTTCTCGAGTCGAGTAGTTGAACCGGATAATGGCACTTGATGCGCTGGTGGACCCATGGCCGGGGGCGCCCTTTTTGTCGACGACCACAACGAGAAGACCCAGCTTCGCGAGTTCGAACGCGATAGAGCCACCCATAACGCCAGCACCTACAACGATGGCGTCAGCAGTAAGGGACATTCAGCCTCCGAACAGTAATGCGCTGTCGACTAGATCCTCTCGAAGTCTAAGGCGGCGACGGCCGTGATGATGGGCCACTGGTGAGTTCATCGGTCTCGCGTGGTTGGACCTTGAGCTCACGCAAGACGCGGTGGTGACAACGGCCCCCGCTTAGCTCGTGAGCGATAACTCTGAAGTTTCTCCAGATTGTCCAGGGACGTTGCCTTAACGTCCAGCTGTTTCGATTCATCGTGGAGCGTCGCGACCTCTGGCGTCATCGCGTCCTTCATCAGCTGATGATGAGCGGCCTAAAGCGCAGGGCGCTCGCGAAGATCGCCATGTCGGCCAGCGCGAGGGCCGCGATGACCAGTGGCACGACGTGGACGGAGAAGGCAGAGACCATGAGGCTCTCAACGCCGGGCCCAATCACGCCACCGGCCATCATGAAGAGGATCATCAGGGCGAGGCCGTCATTGTCGTGCGGACTGAGCAGCGTGTACCAGATGAGTCCCATTGGGAAGATCGAAGCCAAGGCGAGTCCCAGCACCGGATACGCGTAGGGCGCAAGGGCGCTCGACGAGGCGCAACCGCATAGAACGATGGCGAAAGCGAGGCCACCGAGCACCAGGATCTTGTCGGGCCAACGACTGTGCAGCGAAGCGCCTACCACGCGTCCAATGGCGAGTCCGGCCCAGAATCCGGCCGTCACGACAGTTGCCGTTGACCCGGAGTAGCCGACGCCGTGAAGCTGTGCGGCCAGCCACCCCGACGAGCTCGATTCAACGGCGATGTAGAAGATGTACGCCGCGATGAACGTGATCAAGATCGGACGTCGCCGTGACGCGAGTGCGGTCACCTCGCGCTGGCGTTGATGTCCGCGTAGGACAGGCGCGTCGACGCCACGATTGAGAGTGGATAGCAACACCGCGCCGACGGCGAAGCCTCCCAGGAGGATCGGAAAGTTGGTGGGACGGACCACGACGATGAGAACTGGACCAATGACGGCAACGACGCCGAAGCCGGCGTTGGCGACACTGAGTCGAAACACTCGGCCCTCGAGGGCTGTTCGGGTCAGCAACGTATTGAGCGAGAAGTCCAGCCCACCGAATCCGAGGCCAATGCCAAACACGCATGTGAGGAACATCGGCCAGTGGTGCGAGAACGCCGCTTCCGTGGCTCCCGCGGCCACGAGCCACAGCGAACCTGAGAGCACCCACGAACCCGGCACGCGCTTGACCCCGATCCAGCCGAGTAGGACTCCGAAGAACGCGCCAACGAAGTTGACACATATGACGGCGCCGGCAGTCGGCAGTGAGACGTCGAACCGATGAGAGAAGTTGATCAAGAGTGGGCCAAAGAGCGACGTCATCGCACCGAAGAGGACGAAGGAGGTCGTGGCGGCGGCGAACGCGATCGGTTGAAAGGTGACCTGAGTTGATGGCGCGCCGTGTGGCGTCGAAGGACATCCTTCCATTCGTCCGACTCTCAACTAGTGGTGTTGCACCGAGGGGGGAATCTAAAGAGATGACAACGAGAACTCACGCGCGACTTCGACGACAGGTATCGCTGGTCAGCGAACTTTGCCGCGTCCGGAGACGACGAGCTCTTGCACGATCTCTCCACGTCGCGCTCCGTACGCGGAATCGAAGAGGTTGATCATCGCACAAGCGTGGCTTGGAATGAGCTCGAGCTTGTCGCCGATAGAGAGCGTGCCGCCCTGGGAGAGATCGATCGTTCCGACTCCGTGCTCTTCGGTGATGAACTCCATTGTGAGGTCGTCTCGCCCCACAACCTGGATCCAGCCGGGTCGACCCACACCGTCGGACGAGAAGCACTTAGTGCCGGCGTCGATGACGAAGCGCTCCGCGCTCGCCCGGCTGACGACGGTCGCCAGGA
>DATCCA010000068.1:0-4768 GCA_036511575.1 Acidimicrobiales bacterium | reverse complement strand
TCACGGCCTCGCCAACGGTGTCGGGCACCCTCGCACTGGGCATCAACGCAACGACCATCGATCTCGCGACTCTCTCAAGTGCTGGCAGCGTCGAACTCTACACATCGCAGTACGCCACGACCCCACTGGGAGGGAGTCCTGGTACCCCGATTCCTTTTGCCCAGGAGATCTGGAACGGACAGAACGTCACTTCTCGCGCGACGGGCGCGCCACCACTGACCGGCACTCTCTCGGTCCAGTTCACGCCCACCCAAGTCGCCATCGCGGGTCAAGCGGCCAACTGGGGCGACCTCTTCGTGCTCACCAACGCGACCGGTACCACGACGTGGGCCGCGACTGACGTCTCGGTGACGGCCGGTACGTCAGCGCGCACGGTGGGCAACATCGTCGCGGGTCTCCAGATCAATGGGCAACTCACGCTGTACGCGGCGGGCGTTAACTCACCTCCGCCCCAGGGCGTGGGCGTCTACGCAATACCGAGCACGAAGTGGTCTAACGCCATCGGTGACGGCTGGCCCATCATCTCGGAGACCGGGGGCCTCGGTACCCAGAGCACTCCCTGGGTGGGCTTTACGACCTCGGGCGGCGTTGCTTCGTCCCCCGACTTTCTCCTCGCTCAATCGATCTACAACGCGCATAAGCGCGTCACGTGGCTCTCTTTTTGGACGGTGAGTGGACCGCTCGCCAGTGAAACTAAAACCTCCACCGCGTACTACAACCACGGCTACGCGGCGGGCGCGTGGGTCGCAACGCAAATCGACTCGTACCGCGGACTTGGCGTTGGACTCACGCCCGACTGGGTTATCTTCGATCCCGAGGGCTACCCCGACAACCACTCGAGTCTCGACGCGCCAGGAGGATCGTCGGCCGCCACGCTCGCGAAGTACGGCACGTACTGGAGTTCGATGCTGAAGGGCTGGCAGAGCGGTCTTAACTCTATTGATCCAAAACTCAACGCTGGCGTCTACGCCTCTCAGTCCGAATACCGGAACTATTCGCTCTCCACGCTGTCGATGCCCGTCTTTGTCGCGATCGCCTTCAGTGGCGGCGGTCCGATTCCTGTCGCCGGCGCCACGGGCAGCAACGTTCGAGGTTTCATCTCCTTTGGCGCGGCCTGCTCGCCCGCGACGACGCTCGCGAAAGAGGCGTCGACGCTCAAGAATCCGCCGTGGGCCGGTCAGTTCAACACCTTGCAGTTCAACGCCGGGGTGTACTGCGCGCCACCATCGACGTAGTCTTAGCCAATGAGCGATACCCCAGACCCCAGCGCCAGCGCCAGCAAGTCCCAGGACCTCAAGACGCGATTCAAGCAGATGACCCAACCACTCGTCGACACGCTCGACTCGCGCCTGAGCAATCAAGTCGACAAGCGCGTCGACCAGCGAGTGGATGACACACTAAAGGATCGACTGTCGATTATCGAGCGTGCCGTTGCCGACCTCGACCGCGCGGTTAAGGAACTTCAGGACCGTCTAAAGGACTAGGGCTTTTCGTCGTCACTTTGGAGCGTCGCAGTCGATTCTGTTGGAACGTCCACCTGAGGGTGAAGACGATCAAGACCACGATGGCCACGAGGAAGATAGTGAAAACGACGGCGAACACGCCACGAGGCTAGGTCGTGTCACAGGGTGACGCCAAACTCTTCTCATGACTTCTCTGCTTGACGCTTCCCCCCTACGTGTAATGGACGTGTTGAGAGGCGAGCGCGAGTCGAGACCCCCAGCGAATCTCACGGCCGCCGCCGGACTTCGCTCCCAACTCGAAGACGGCATCTTCGAACGCGTTGGACCCGATGTACGGGCGGTGCCGCTCATCATTCGCGCCGCTTCTCTTCGCCAGAGTGGGATTACGTACGAGCTCACGGGCTCTCCCCTCGCCCAAGTGCGCGGAATCTTAATTAATCAAGCGCTGCGACTCCTTAGCGTCGGCATCGAAATCGATGACGCCTTTAGCGACGCGTTCTTCGCGTGGCGAGCCGACGCGGGTACCAACGACTTTACCAACTACGTCGAGCGATTAGAGGGTGACGAACGAGCTCGTCTCATCACTGACGTCACGGCGCACTGTCTGACGCTCAAGCGCTCACTGGGTTCACTCTCGTCGAGGTGGCTGCCGCGCACGTCACTTCGCGCGTACCAACGACTGGCCGGCGGCAACGTTGTGTTACGTGACGTGATCGACCTCATGGTGGGCACGACGACGAGTGACGACGCGTCAGTAGCCCTGCTCGACGTGACGACGTCGCCACTCTCCGAGGGTGCAGAACGAGTCATGCGCTATCACGCGTTGGTGCAAACACTTCGTACGTCGACCGTTCCGCTTCGCACGGCCATGTTTTCCACCGCAACGGGAGAGCTCTGGAGTCTTGACGTTGACGAAGAGTTGTTGCAGCGCTCCGTGTTCGACGTCCTCAACTGCCTTACCGAGTTGAGTGAGGCCTCGTGAGCGCACTGACGCATCGACGACTCTCTCGACACGTGTTGAATCGATTGATCGACGAGGCACCCACCAAAGAGATCGCACTGACTGACGATCACCGTCGTTCACTCAGCGCGCGCTTTCGCGCCGTCACGAGTGTCGACCACCGCCGTCTGGACGCCTGGATGGTCGAACGCGCGGGTCAGTCCTACGACGCCTTTCGTTGGTCGCCCGTAACGGCCCGACGCGCGATCGGCAACGCGGCTCTTCGCCGCATGGTCGACGACCCCACCCTCACTGAGTTCGCCGCGGTGGACATTGAAGTGACCGACCAGCTACTTCGCGCGGCCTCTGGGTACGCGCGCGGTGGCTCGCTCGCTCAGTGGTTGGCGCAGTCGTCCCCGTCGGTCGTCGGACTCGTGAGCGCCGAGGCCGCGAACTGGACCACGCAGTTGGGCGAAGCGGCCGATGGAATCTTTAACCCATGGGTCGTCGCTTCGAGCGACGCCTACTACGACGTTGCACGAGCCCGCACCACGCTTCGGGGTCGTCGCGACCTCGTCGTGACGAGAGGAGATTCCCGGGTTTTGTTGCGCTTTCGCGCCGGTTCCCCCGGTAAAAGTGCCGGTCCAGGTCTTCGAGCGGACCTGACGATCGACGCACTCGCCGAGCCCAGCGGACTGGCCGCGTCGCGCGTTATTGGCCTTTGGCCGGAGGCGGGTGTGGTCTTGAGTGTCGACGCGACGATGGAAGATTTGCGCTTGGGCGCTCGTGATCTCGTGCGCACAGCCGTTGCCTGGCAACGACTTCGACTTATTAACGCGGCATAGGTTTTGGCGGATACCTCCGCCTACTAGCGTGGTTCAGTCATGTCGCTACGTACCTCCCTTCGAAATATCGCCATCATCGCCCACGTCGACCATGGAAAGACGACGTTGGTGGACAAAATGCTCCGCCAAACGGGCTCTTTTACGGACCACGACGCGCTCACCGACCGGGTCATGGACTCCGGTGACCTAGAGCGCGAAAAAGGCATCACCATCCTCGCCAAGAACACCGCCGTCAAGTGGAACGGGCTGACGATCAACATCATCGACACCCCCGGCCACGCCGACTTCGGTGGCGAAGTTGAGCGAGGTCTCGCCATGGTTGACGCCGTGATTCTCCTCGTCGACGCGGCCGAGGGCCCGTTGCCACAGACCCGCTTCGTCCTTCGCAAAACCCTCGAAAAGCGTCTGCCGGTCGTCCTCGTCATCAACAAAGTCGACCGTCCCGACGCCCGCGTCGAGGAGGTTGTCGGCGAAGTAGAGAACCTTTTCCTCGACCTCGACGCCGACGAGCACCAGATCTCCTTCCCGATCCTCTACGCGAGTGCGCGCCAAGGCTGGGCTTCGCTCGACCCCACCGCCACCGACGGCGATCTCACGCCGCTCTTTCAGACGATCGCCGACTACGTCCCGGCGCCTGAGTACGAAGAGGGTCACGGTCTCCAGGCTCTCGTCTGCAACCTCGACGCTTCGCCCTATCTCGGACGCCTTGCGCTGTGTCGCGTCATCAACGGCACCCTCGAGCGCGGCCAGCGCGTCGCGTGGTGTCGCATTGACGGCACCATCGAACACGCGAAGGTCACCGAGATGTTCATCACCGAAGCCTTAGAGCGCGTACCGGCCCAGAGCGCCGGCCCGGGCGACATCGTCGCCGTCGCGGGCTTTGAGGACATCTTCATTGGCGAGACATTGGCCGACGCCGATAACCCCGAACCCTTAGAGCCTTTGCACGTTGACGAGCCGAGTCTTTCAATGACTATCGGCATCAACACCTCGCCACTCGCGGGCACCGAAGGCAAGTTGCTCACCGCCCGCATGGTGAAAGACCGCCTCGACAAAGAGCTCGTCGGCAACGTTGCGCTTCGCGTGTTGCCGACTGACCGCCCCGACGCCTGGGAAGTACAGGGCCGCGGTGAGCTGCAGCTCGCGATTCTCATTGAGACCATGCGTCGCGAAGGTTTCGAGTTAACCGTCGGCAAGCCTCAGGTCGTCACGCGCATGATCGACGGCAAGTTGAACGAGCCCATGGAACACGTCACCATCGACTCACCTGACGATTTCGTCGGACCGATCAACACACTGCTCGCTACGCGCAAGGGCGCCATGGTGGACCTCGTCAACCACGGCACCGGTTGGGTGCGCATGGAGTGGCGTATTCCCGCCCGAGGACTCGTGGGTATTCGCACCGAGTTCATGACCGAAACTCGCGGCGCGGGCATCATGCACACGACATTTGACGGCTACGCGCCGTGGATGGGTGATATTCGTCTTCGCCAAAAGGGCACCCTCGTCGCGGACCGCCG
>DATCCA010000067.1:0-3440 GCA_036511575.1 Acidimicrobiales bacterium | reverse complement strand
GCGTCATCTACAACGGCATGGCCCTCATTCAACTCACGGCGTCAGTCGAGTTCATTGCGACCGGTTTTGTTCTGTTGGCCGCCATCGCTATCGATTCAATCGCCCGTCGCGGTCTGGCAAGGTCCTAGTGAAGAAGGCGTCGCGTGCCACAGATCACGGTGCACTGACAGGTACCGAGAGAGCCTGATACTGCCTGCTCTGTCTCGTGTTAGGCGCGGGCTATTTCGACAAGGTTCCCGTCAAGCGATCCTTGAATGAAATGAAGCAGAACTCACCGAGCGAGTTTGACTGACTCCTTGGTGCATCAATGATCACCGCGACACGTTCGCCGCCGCCGCGAGGTAACGCGAGCGAAGTCCCGCAGAGAACTGAGCGTCGATTTGCGGCTCCGTGACGACCACCACTTGGTCGGCACTCGCCCATCGTGCGCCGACGAGGTCGGGACTCTCACTTAGGAGGACCCCCGCCGCCTGGGCAGCGGCGCCGACCGCCACGCGGTCGACCGCCGGGTCTGGGGTCTCGATCTCTCGCATGGATAAGTCAGCCAGCACTTGGCGGTAGAGCGCCGAACGGGCACCGCCGCCAACGGCGAGAAGTCGACCGCCCGTGTCCACGTGACAACGTTCGAGTGCCTCGACGCCGGCGAGCAGTCCGCAGATGACGCCCTCCACCGACGCGCGCACGATGTCGGCGGTGGTCGACGTCGTTCGAAGGCCCGACAGTGTTCCGGTCGCAGAGGGTAGAAGGGGAGTGCGTTCACCGTCGAGGTACGGTACGAGGACGACGCCGTTCGCACCGGCCGGCGCGAGTGCGCCGATTCGGTCGAGATCATTGGCCCGTCCGCCCGCGAGTCCAACGGCCCACTCGGTCACCTTGGTTGCGTTGAGCGTGCACACGAGAGGAAGGCTGCGCCCGGCCGCGTCGGCGAATCCGGCGACCTCGCCTTGCACGTCATGCGTCGGCTCACGTGAAGAAGTGAAGACCGTGCCACTCGTGCCAAAGGAGATAGCGACGTCACCGGGCGAGAGACCAAGCGCCAATGCGGCGCCCATGTTGTCGCCGGTGCCCGGGCCGACCAGTGCGCCGCGGACCAACGTCGTGGCGTGACCGGCCTGTTGGCTCGGCCCGAGAATGGTCGGCGTCCACTCGGCCTTGGCACCGACGAGGTCCAGGAGGCCCTCGTCGACCGCTCCCGAACTTGGTGACCACCATCCCGTACCGGAGGCGTCCCCGCGGTCACCGACCGCGTCCCTGGGCGTGCCCATGAGTTGCCACGTCAGCCACTCGTGGGGCAAGAGCACCCGGCGCACACGGCTGAATGCATCGGGGTGTGTTTCTCGCAGCCACGCCAGTTTGGTGATGGTGAAGGACGGTCCGAGCACACTGCCGCAACGTCGTGCCCACTCGGCCGGACCGAGGATCTTGGTCAGTGCCGCTGACTGGGGGGCGGACTCCGCGTCGTTCCAGAGTTTTGCCGGATGCACCGGCGCGCCCTCTGCATCGAGTGCCACCATGCCGTGTTGCTGTGCCGCGATAGATATCGCTTCAACCGATCGAGTAATGGGACCGCACGCAGACCACGCTTTGGAGAGTGCTCGCCACCAGGTCTGGGGGTCTTGTTCGCTGCGCGGCGGTGACGTGGCAGGGTGGCGCGCCGTGGCCGACGCGACAATCGTGCCGTCATCAATGTCGACAATGACGACCTTAGTGCTCTTCGTCGACGAATCGACGCCCGCGACCAGCGTCACGTCAGCGTGTCGTTATCGGATTCCGAGTAGCAACTCGGTCACCAATTGGTCGAGTTGCTCGTGACCGTAGTGGGCTCGGCCGAGTGCACCCTCGTCGAGCGTCTTGACGTACGTGCGTAACGCCTCCGTGGAGCCGTCACCGACGGCGGTTGGAGTAGCGAGGTCGGGAACTCGCGCAACGGCGAGCGCTGCTTGGATCTCCTTGTCGGCGTCGAAGCGCTTGGCCTTCTCCTTCAAAATCAGGTACGTACGGATGCACCCTCGCGCGAAGTCCCACACACCCTCAGAACCCTCGGTGCGGTACGGGTGCGCGTCGAAGTGGCGCATGCCGTCGTAGCCGGAGCTCTCCAGCAACTGGACGAGGTAGAAGGCCTCCTTGATCTCCTCGCTACCGAAGCGGAAGTCTTGGTCGAAGCGGCCAATTCGTTGCGCGTTGAGGTCGATGTGAAAGAGTTTGCCGGCCCACAGCGCCTGGGCGACACCGTGGTGGAACGAGAGTCCACTCATGGTTTCGTGGGCGAACTCGGGGTTGACGCCGACCATGTCGGGAGCATCGAGCCTCTCGATAAAGGCCAGTGCGTGGCCGACCGTGGGGAGCAGGATGTCGCCGCGCGGTTCGTTCGGCTTCGGTTCGATCGCGATGCGCACGTTGTAGCTGCGTTCGCTGATGTACGACGTCATTGCATTGACTGCTTCGGCGTAGCGGTCGAGGGCTTCGGCGACGGGTTTGGCGGCGTGAGACTCCGTGCCTTCTCGCCCGCCCCAGAGCACGAAGATGTTCGCACCGAGTTCGGCGCCCAGGTCAATCGCGTCAAGGGCCTTGGCGAGAGCGAAGCGACGCACGTCCGGGTCGTTCGCCGTAAATGCACCTTCCTTGAAGATCGGACGGGTGAAGAGGTTGACCGTCGTCATCGGCACTTTCAACCCGGTGGCGTCAAGGGCCGTTCGGAACTTCTTCAAGATGACTTCCCGGTCCGAGGCCGAGGCGTCGGCGGGCACGAGGTCGTTGTCGTGAAGTGTGACGCCGTAGGCGCCGATGTCAGCGAGGTGGTGCACACTGTCGATGGGGTCGAGTGGTTCGCGAACTTCAACACCAAAGGGGTCGCGACCAGGGTTGCCTACGGTCCAAAGGCCGAACGTAAAGCGGTCCTCGGGCTGGGGTTCATAAGGGCTAGATGTCATGTTCTCGTCTCTTTCCTCAGCATCGTGGCTGGACGTGCCCCAATGGGACACAGGTAAAAAGTTCGAGTTCCCCAACCAACGTATGCAACGCGAACGCTAACAGTCTGGGTCAGGGTCTGCAAGTAAACGAGACCGACTTCGAGGCTCCCCGAGCGACCGCTCTGGGAGCCGGTCCGGTCGCCGCGACGACGGCGTCGTGGACTCGAGCGACGCATTCGCGACGGGCGATCAGTGCAGATGCACGATCTCGCGACGACGAATTTTCCCGTTGGCGGTGCGCGGAATTGCCGCGACGTAGCGAATCTCCTTCGGCTTGGCCCACGGACCTAGGGCCTCATGCGCGGCGTCGGCGATCAGCCCATCGACGTTGGTCCCGTCGGTGACCACGAGCATCACGACGCGTTGGCCCCACTGCGAATCTTCAACGCCCGTCACCGCAACGTCGCGCACGCCCGGCACGCGTCCCACGACCGCTTCGAGCTCTTCGGGCCAGAGTTTCTCGCCGCCGGT
>DATCCA010000066.1:0-2528 GCA_036511575.1 Acidimicrobiales bacterium | reverse complement strand
TTCACTGGAGGAAGTCACGACAGTCGTCCCGAAGCTGATTGCCTCGGGACTGCAGCCCGCGATGCTCGAGTATCTCGACAAAGTGACGTTGACCGCGTTGACCAGATCGACGTCGCTCGAACTGGGTGTGGCATCCGCGGTCGCCGAAAAGGCTTCGGCCTATCTCATTGTCATTCTCGAGACGAGGACCGCCGAACAACTCGATCTCGATCTCGTCGATCTGGCGTCGCTGCTGGAGGAGTCCGGAGCGCTCGACACCTACGTCCTGGACGAACGCGCCGCGGTGCGACTGATTGAAGCGCGCGAGCGCCTCTTTTGGGTGACCAAAGAACTGGGTGCGGACGACATCGTGGACATCGTCGTTCCCCGTTCGACCGTACCGAGGTTCCTCGAGGAAGTGCAACGGATCGCCGCGCGCCATGAGGCGTTCATTGGCGGATGTGGTCACGTGGGCGACGGTAACGTCCATCTCTCCGTGTTCTTGCCAGATGACGAGCAACGTGAGCGCCTTCTGCGAGAGCTCTTTGTCTTCGGAATGGAATTGGGGGGCCAAATCTCGGGTGAGCACGGAATTGGACTGGACAAGCTGACGCACTATTTGGCGTTGACCGATCCGGCCATCGTCGCACTCCAACAGTCGATCAAACGGGCCTTTGACCCAAGGGGTACCTTCAATCCCTACCGAATCAGTGATGAGCGCCCGGCGCCCGCCGAGTAGCCGCGTCGCCGCAACGACGGTTCACTAGGGACGTCGCCCGCTCTTTCACTGTGCAACTCGTGCTCCGGAGACCAAATTAAGGTGGCAATGTGCGCGTAGCCAACTCTTTGCTGGACCTCATTGGCGAGACGCCACTCGTTCGATTCAATCGACTCGTCATTCCCGAGGGTGTTGATCTCTTGGTCAAATTGGAGTCGTTCAATCCCGGTGGCAGTTCCAAGGACCGACCGGCCCTCACCATGATTGACGCGGCGGAGCGCGACGGACTCTTGAAGCCCGGTGGCGTCATTGTGGAGCCCACGAGTGGCAACACGGGTGTCGGTCTGGCGATCGTGGCCGCCCAGCGCGGTTATCGCTGCATCTTCGTCATGAGCGACAAGATGGCGGCCGAGAAGGTTCGTCTCCTCGAGGCCTACGGCGCCGAAGTGGTCGTCTGTCCCACGGCCGTCGCTCCGGAAGATCCCAGTTCGTACTATTCGACGGCGGAGCGGCTGACCAAGGAGACGCCCGGGGCTTTTCGCCCCGATCAGTACTCCAATCCCGCGAACCCGTTGGCGCACTACTTGACGACTGGTCCCGAGATCTGGCGCGACACCGACGGCACGGTGACCCACTTCATCGCGGGGGCCGGCACCGGCGGCACCATCTGCGGTGTGGCCAAGTACCTGAAAGAACAGAATCCCGACGTTCGAATCATCGCGGCGGACCCCGAGGGTTCGGTCTACTCCGGCGGTGAAGGGCGGCCGTATTTGACCGAAGGAGTAGGCGAGGACTTCTGGCCGGCGAACTACGACCCGAGCCTCGTCGACGAGGTCATTGCGGTGAGTGACGCCGACGCCTTCGCCATGGCTCGACTCGTGACCCACAAAGAGGGCATGTTGATCGGTGGATCGGGGGGCACGGCGGTCGCCGCCGCGTTGAAGGTGGCGCAGAGCGCGCCAAAGGGTTCACGCGTTGTCGTCCTGGTGCCCGACTCGGGACGGGGCTACATCTCCAAGGTTTTTAACGACGACTGGATGCGCGGTTACGGATTCATCACGACGTCGACCGGTCCCAACGCCGGCGACATTCTCGACGCGAAAGGGGCGAACGCGACCGACTTGATCCTGGCCCGCGTCGACCAGAGCGTGCGCGACGTCACCGAACTCATGCGCTCACGAGGCGTCTCCCAAGTCGTGGTCGCGGTCACCGATGAACTACCTCTCGCGGCGGCTGAGGTCGTGGGCTCGGCCAATGAACTGGACCTCATGGAGTTGACGTTCAAGGACTCAACGATGATCGACGCACCCATAGAGGACGTGATGGGGCCGGTCCTCGAGACGATTGGCGTGGGGGAGCCACTCTCTTCAGTGACGCGACGTCTCGCGACGACGCCGGCGTTGCTGGTGCTGGCGGACGGTCGGCCCCGCGGCGTGGTCACCGCGTCGGACGTCTTGCGGTTTCTCTCCAACTCCGTGCCCGGCCAATGACAGAACAGGAAACACTGTGAACTTCAACACTCGCGCCATCCATGACGGCCAGGAGCCGGAGGAGACGACGGGCGCGGTCAACGTGCCGGTCTTTCTCACCTCGACGTACGCCCAAGAGTCGGTGGGCGTGGTCAAGTTCGCCGACTACGGAAGAGGTAACAACCCCACGCGCGCGGCGCTCGAAACGGTACTCGCCAGTCTCGAAGAGGGACAGTTCTGCGTCGCGTTCTCCTCGGGACTCTCCGCGACCGACGCGATGCTTCGCACGCTGAAACCGGGTGACCACGTCCTCATGTCCAATGACGCCTACGGCGGGACCTATCGACTCCTAACGAGAGTGC
>DATCCA010000065.1:0-12382 GCA_036511575.1 Acidimicrobiales bacterium | reverse complement strand
ACCATCACCGCGGACGAGGTTCGCCAAAAGGCGCCCGCCGCCATCATTCTCTCGGGCGGCCCCAAGTCCGTCTACGAAGTGCCCGCGCCGTCACTCGACCCCGCGATCTACGAACTCGGCATCCCGATGCTCGGCATCTGTTACGGCGCGCAACTCATGGCGTTGCAGTTGGGTGGCGAGGTCGCCAACACCGGCATCGGTGAGTACGGACGCACGACCATGACGCGTCGGGGCCCGTCGGTCCTGATGCCCGAATGGCCCCCGTCACTGACGTGTTGGATGAGTCACGGCGACGCCATCGCCGCCGCGCCCGAGGGCTTCGTGGTGACGGGCTCTTCACCAGAAGGACCGGTCGCGGTGATGGAGGACGTTGGTCGTCGAATGCACGCGGTGCAGTTCCATCCCGAGGTCGCCCACACGGAGCGCGGCCAAGAACTTCTGTCGAACTTCCTTCACCACGTCGCCGGCATTCCCCCGACGTGGACGAACACCTCAATCATCGAAGATCAGGTGTCGGCGATTCGCGCGCAAGTCGGCGATGAGAAAGTGCTCTGCGCACTCTCGGGCGGCGTCGACTCGGCAGTTGCGGCCGCGCTCGTCACGAAAGCCGTCGGCAAGCAATTGACCTGCGTCTTCGTCGATACGGGACTCATGCGCAAGAACGAGGGCGAACAGATCGAAGAGACATTCACTCGACAGTTCGGCGTCGAACTGATTCACGTGAAAGCGCAGGATCGCTTCTTCGACGCGCTCGCCGGTGTCCTCGACCCCGAGGCGAAGCGCAAAATCATTGGCGAGCTGTTCATACGCGAGTTTGAGACAGTGGCCCGTGACCTCGGCGCCGGCGGCGACGGCCCCCGCTTCCTCGTCCAGGGCACGCTCTACCCCGACGTCATTGAGTCGGGCTCGGGCCACGCTGCCAACATCAAGAGCCACCACAACGTCGGTGGACTTCCCGAAGATCTTTCGTTTGACCTCATTGAACCGCTTCGCAGTCTCTTCAAGGATGAAGTCCGTCACATCGGCGAGGAGCTGGGTCTACCGGCCGAGATTGTCTGGCGTCAGCCATTTCCCGGACCGGGACTCGGCGTGCGCATCGTGGGTGAGGTGACGCGCGAACGGGCGGAGATTCTTCGAAACGCCGACTACGTCGTGGTCGACGAAATCAAGAAGGCCGGTCTCTACCGAGAGCTCTGGCAGAGTTTTGCGGTGTTACCGGTCGTGCGTACTGTGGGCGTCATGGGCGATGGAAGAACCTACGCGTACCCGATCATCATCCGAGCCGTCACCAGTGACGACGCGATGACCGCCGACTGGGCGAGGCTTCCCTACGACGTGATCGAGTCGATCGCGAATCGTCTGATTCGCGAGGTCGACGGCGTGAACCGTGTGGCGCTCGACGTGACGAGCAAGCCGCCGGGCACCATTGAGTGGGAGTGACCCGGTCCTCGTTCTCTGACGAGTCGCTGTGGGGTAAAGACGGCTTCGTCCCCGAGCCCGCGCTCGACCCGGCCTCGCTGCTCGAGGGACTCACCGTTCCTCAACGCGAGGCCGTGCTCCAGCGCGGGGGACCGCTGCTCGTCATTGCCGGCGCCGGATCGGGCAAGACCCGGGTGCTCACCCGTCGCATCGCGCACATCCTCGCGATGGGCGATGCCCGTCCCTGGGAGATCATGGCGATCACGTTCACCAACAAAGCCGCTGACGAGATGCGCCGACGTGTCATCGATCTGGTCGGTGCTGAGGCGCAGCAGATGTGGGTCTCGACGTTCCACTCGGCCTGCCTACGAATGTTGCGCGCGCACTCTGACGTGTTGGGCTACCAGCGCGGCTTCACGATCTATGACGCCGGCGACGCGGAGACCGCGGTCGAACGAATCATGAAGGAGCTCAACCTCGACACGAAGCGACTCTCGCCGCGAAGTGTCGCCGCGGGCATCTCGGCCGCGAAGAACGAGATGCTCTCACCGGCCGCC
The DNA here is from genome assembly GCA_036511575.1 of Acidimicrobiales bacterium. Classification (GTDB taxonomy): domain Bacteria; phylum Actinomycetota; class Acidimicrobiia; order Acidimicrobiales; family RAAP-2; genus RAAP-2. The sequence continues at coordinate 10,406 of DATCCA010000065.1, read as the reverse complement.
TATGCCGACGCCGGGTCGGGCGACGACCCGCACCACCGTCGCATTGCGGAGATCTACTTCCTCTACGCCGAGCGGCTCATGTTGAGTAACGCAATGGACTTCGACGATCTGTTGTTGAACGCGGTGGCGATGCTCCAAAAAGATCAGGGAATCCGCGAGTCGTACCAGAACCGATTCAAGTACTTGTTGGTCGACGAGTTTCAAGACACCAACGGTGTGCAGAACCAGTTAGTGATGACGCTCGCCGAGAAGCACCGCAACCTGTGCGTGGTGGGCGACTCGGACCAATCGATCTACCGCTTTCGTGCGGCCGACGTTCGCAACATCTTGCAGTTCGAGCAGCGTTTTCCCGACGCCAAGGTCATCCTGCTCGAACAGAACTTCCGCTCGACCCAGACGATCCTCGACGCCGCGAACGCGGTCATTGCGAAGAACGCCAGTCGTCACGCGAAGAACCTCTTCACCGACGACGTGCAGGGAGAGAAGATTCGACTGTATCGAGCCGGTGATGAGTACGACGAGGGTCGCTGGGTCGCGACCGAGCTACGCAGACTCGCGACCGAGTCGTCCCTGTCCTGGAATCAGATGGCGGTCTTCTATCGAACCAATGCCCAGAGTCGCGTCTTAGAAGAGGAGATGCTTCGCGCGAGCATCCCGTACCGGGTCATCTCGGGTATGCGGTTCTACGACCGCAAAGAGATCAAGAGTGCGCTCGCCTACGCGCGACTGATCGTCAACCCGCGCGACGAAGCGTCAGCGCGACGGGTCATCAACGAGCCCAAGCGCGGCATTGGCGCCGCAGCGCAGGCCAAGCTCGGCGTCTACGCCGCACAGAACGGACTCTCCTTCGCTGAGGCGACGCACTACGCCAAGGAGGCGGGCCTCACTGGCAAGGCGCTCAGTGGGTCCCAGCGCTTTTCGTTAATGCTGGACGAACTGCGCGCACTGGCCAACGACCTCGCGCCGCGTGAAGTGATCGACGCCATCGTGCGTGAGTCGGGTATGGGCGATGCATTGCGCGCGGAGAATACCGACGAGGCCTATTCGCGCTTGGAGAACCTCGGCGAACTCGCGTCGGCGGCGAGTCAGTACGACACGCTGATGGACTTCGTTGAGCGCATGGCGCTCGTTGCGGACTCGGATCAGCTCGACGGAGGCGCCGGGGCGATTTCGATGATGACGTTGCACGTGGCGAAGGGTCTCGAGTTTCCCGCGGTGGTCATCACGGGTCTCGAAGAGACGATCTTCCCGCACCGGCGCGCACTCTCTGACGACGCCGAACTCGAGGAGGAGCGACGACTCTGCTACGTCGGCATCACCCGCGCGATGCGCCACTTGGTCCTCACCCACGCCTGGAGCCGCACCATGTGGGGACATCGCACTGACGCACTCGCCAGCCGGTTCCTCCAGGAGATCCCGAGCGAACTCATTCACGACATCTCCGCCTCGATACCGATGCGGCGCGGGAACTACACCGATAGCGACGGTTTCGTCGGGCGCAGCACCGAGTTCACCGAGGGCCGAGCCTTCGGCACGGGTGCGGCGCCGCCGGCACGTTCAACGGGCGCCGAAAAACTTGGTCTGGTCCTGGGCGACCAGGTGGTACACGACCGCTTTGGACCGGGCGTGGTCACGAGGGTCGAGGGCACGGGGAGTCACGCACGGGCCGCGGTCGACTTCGTCGAACACGGTACGAAGCAGTTGGTGCTCGCGATGACACCGCTGCATCGAGCCTGAACCTTCTCTAGGCCTCACGCGAACGCGAGGTCCGAACGGTCGTAAGTGCCAGAATGAGAACTCATGGTCAATACGCGCCCGGCCTACCGACCGCCATCACCCCCGAGGCCCCGAACCCACCGCTTGCCCCCGCACGTCTACTGGCGGCGTCGCGCCCTCGTCCTGCTGGCCCTCGCCACGATCATCGTGTTCATGTACCTCGCGACGACCCTCTTCTTTGCCCTCTTTAATCCGACCTACGGCACCAGCCTGTCAGCGCGAGCAGCGGAGTGGGGACGCCAGCACAGCTTGGGCGGGTTCGTCACGTGGGCCGAGAAGGAGCTCTACAATCCACCCAAGTCTGGTGGGGCACCGCCGAAGGGATCGTTCGGCTCGGGCACGCCGGTGAAGAAGTTCGCGTCCCACCTCGTTCTGGCGCCGCCCACCAATATTGTCTCCCCGGCGAAGAATCCGTTGGCCGGTGAAGGCGTCTGGCACGTCGCGGGTCGTTCGACCGCGAACGGGATCCCGACGGTCTATGAAGCCTTCGTACGCCCCGACGCCGTGCACACGAGTTACGTCGTCGGCGTGGCGTGGATGGATACGAACTTACTCGCCGCTCAGTTGTATTCGGGCTCGGTCATCCCCGGCAGAGGACACTTCTCGCACACGGCGCCGGTATCGGCGAAAGACACCGAGGACCTCGTCGCCGCGTTCAATGCCGGGTTCTTGACGGCTGACTCCAATGGCGGTTACTACACCGACGGCCAGATGATGGTTCCCCTCCGCCAAGGCGCGGCCTCGGTCGTGATCTTCAAGAACGGTCGAATGACGGTTGCCAAATGGGGCCGCGACGTCGTGATGACGAACCAGATTGCGTCGGTGCGTCAGAACCTCGACCTCATCGTCGATAACGCCAAGCCGGTCGCGGGTCTCAATAATCCCAACTCCTTGAAGTGGGGAAGGGTGCTCGGCAATAGCTACAACGTCTGGCGCTCGGGCCTCGGGATCACCAAGGACGGCGCGCTGGTCTACGTCGGCGGCCCGAGCATGTCGATCGCCGATTTGGCCGACATCCTCATTCGAGCCGGCGCCATCGAAGGGATGGAACTCGACATCAACGTGGACTGGGTCCAGTACTCGACCTACATGGGCGCCCTCAACACGCCGATCAACGGGGGCAACGGGACGAGTCTCTTGTCGTCGATGCCCGGTACGCCGACCCGCTATTTCGAGGCGTACTGGGGTCGCGACTTCTTCACCATGTCGCTTCGCCCCAATGAGACGAGCACCGCACCGACGACGACCACAACCGGCGGTTAGCGGTCCATCACCTTGCGCCATAGCGATCTGGGCAGGTGGCGCAGGCCCATAAAGACGTAGCGAAGGATCGGCGGACTCCAGATCACGGGGTCGTCGTTCGCGAGCCCCTTCATGATGTTCTTGACGACGACATCGACGTCCGTGGTGAAGGGCACGTTCGGGAGGCCAAATGACATCCTGGTTCGCACGACGCCCGGTCGAACGAGTTGCAGTCGCACGCCGGTGCCCTCGAGCGAATCGGCCATGCCTTCGCAGAGTCGGTCGAGTCCGGCCTTGGCGCCGCCGTAGAGGTACGTGCTTCGGCGCACGCGCACCGCCGCGACCGAGCTCATGACGAGGATTCGACCACTCCCTTGGGCGACCAAACGGCGCCGCGTTTCGGCCAGGGCCGCCACGGGCCACGAGAAGTTCACGGTCGCCACTTCTGCGGCGAGGGCGGCGTCGTCCTCTTTCACAAACTGGTCGCCCATCAGACCCACGGCCACCACGACGAGGTCGACCGTTTCACCCACCTTGTCAAAGCACTCGCTCACGACGCGCGCGGCGTTGGTGACGTCGTTCGCGTCGAAGATCACCGTGTCCACCGTGGCGGCGCCATACGTCGTTGCTTCGGCGGACGCTTCGTCGAGCAAGGTTCGACTGCGACTGGCGAGGACGACGGTGTGCGCTCGAGCGGCGGCGAGCTTTTTCGTGAGACCACGCGCAATATCCGAGGTCCCGCCGAGGACAATGAGCGTCTGGGGCTGTCCGAAGGCATTCTCCATGTGCCTACCTTCCTACTAGGTCAAGGCGACGAGCGAGGTCGCTCGACATCCGGTGTTCGGGGTCGATTCGCTCCTTCACCGCAAGGAACTCACTACGACGTGGATACATGGCGGCGAACTTCTCGGGGCTCAGTCGTGCGTCCTTCGCCAAGTACACGCGCCCGCCCGCCTCGAGTACGAGTTCGTCGAGTCGGTCCAGGATGTTGGGCAGCTTCGAGGAGCCAATCGGAAGGTCCAAGGCCAGGGTCCAGCCCTCGAGGGGGAAGGAGAGTGGACCCAGGTTGGCGGGGCCGAAGCGCTTCAAGACCGCGAGGAAGCTCGCCACTTTGGACGACGACAGCAGGTCCACCGCTGCCACGACCGTTTCTGATGATCGCTCCGGCACACAGAACTGGTACTGCACGAATCCTCGTCGTCCGTAGAGACGGTTCCAGTCACGGACGCCGTCGAGTGGATGGAAGAACGTCGACAGTGATTGCGGTTCTCGTTCCTCGTGACGAGGCGCGGAACGAAACCACACCTCGTTGAACGCTCGGACGGTGAGTGGGTTGAGTAGTCCACTGGGCGCATCAAAGGGCACAGAGAGCTTCGCGTCCTTGGGACTCGACAACGATGAAGATTCGAGATCACTCTTCGTCGCGTGCACGCCGCGGGTGAGGATGGCGCGCCCCATATGTTTTCCACGCGACATGCAGTCGACCCACGCGACGGAGTATCGATAGGCGTCGTCGCCCAGGGCCATTGCGCTCATCACAGTATCGAGATTCGCGAGCCGGTCAGTGTCAACGAGTACCCGATCAGTCTCGATCGCGGTGAGTCGTAACGTCACCGACGTGAGTACACCGGTGAGACCCATTGCGCCAAACGTCGCCCAAAACAGTTCGGCGTCGACCTCGGGCGAGACGGTGACTGGACCGGTCGGCGTGACCAGTCGCATGGCGAGGACGTGTCGTGCGATTGAACCGTCGACGTGATGGTTCTTGCCGTGCACGTCGGCGGCGACCGCGCCGCCAATCGTGACTTGACGGGTACCGGGACTGACGGGTACGAACCAACCGTGGGGAATGGACTGCGCGAGAAACTCGTCGATGGAGACGCCGGCGCCCACGGTGACGACGCCCTGTGCATCAATGGGACCAATGCCATTGAGTTCGCGATTGCTGAGCACGACGCCACCGCTTAGCAGCGCGGCGTCACCGTAACTGCGGCCGAGTCCGCGCGCAATGACGTCGCGCGACGTCGCCAACGTCGTAGCAATATCGGACTCGTTGTTGGGTGAGACGACGTCGGCGTAACTCGTTGAGGTACGGCCCCAGCCCGAGAGGGCGGTGCGGGTCACGTGTAGGTACCGAGGGCCACCGCGAAGGCCCAGAGGAGGAACAGTACCTGGACTATGCGGTTGTGCAAGAGCAGGTCCTCGGGCGACTCAGCGTCGGTCGACTCCGAGGAGCGGATAATGAACAAGACGGCGAGCACGACCGGGACGACGCTCAGTCGAATCGGGACGAGTTCGTGATGAATTGAGGAGAGGCCGGTCGAGGATGTGTCGAAGGCCCAGAGGCAGTAGGCGGTCACGACGACCGTGGCGCTCAGCGTCAGGGCGGAGTGCAAGAACTCGGGTGTGTACTGCGCCAGCACCTTTCGGGTCGCTCCGGCACCGTGCGTTTCAAGCTCGCTGGAGCGTTTACCGACAACGAGAAAGAGAGCGCCGAAGGAGATGACGACCAGGAACCAGGTGGAGACGAAGATGTGTGATGCCGCGGCGCCGGCGTAGGCGCGAAGGATGAAGCCGCTAGCGACCGAGGCCAGTTCGATGATGACGACGTTCTTCAGCCAGACAATGTAGTTGACCTGGATGACGACGTAGAGCCCGAGCACTAGGAACAGTTGCTGGGGGTGCCAAAGTGCGAAAGGGATGGCGAAGCCCACCGCGAGCAGGAGCGCTGCCGCTCCTTTGGCCACGCCAAAGGGCAGTTGCCCCGAGGCGATCGCTCGAAACTTCTTGGTTGGGTGCTGGCGATCGGCCTCGACGTCACGGAGATCGTTGAAGAGGTACATCGCGGAGGAGACGCAGCAAAACGAGAGAAATGCCGCCACCGTATGGCGAATGATGTCCGCGTGAGTCAGCACACCCGCGGCGGCCGGTGCGATCACGATGAGACCGTTTTTTATCCACTGCCGTGGTCGCATTGCCGACACCAGGGCCATCAATGCACTGCGGTGGGGCAGTTCGGTATGTGCCATTGCAACGACGCTACACGGGGCTGTTTCAATGAAGTTTGAGTGCGCGGCAACCAAATTGGGTCAGTTCACCCCTCATCTATGATTTGGTTCTAATGAATCGCACGTACCGAGTCGTCGTTGCCAAGCCGGGACTCGACGGACACGATCGCGGGGCCAAAGTCATCGCGCGGACCCTTCGTGACGCCGGCTTCGAGGTCGTCTATACCGGCCTGCACCAGACCCCCGAGCAGATTGTCCAGGCGGTGATTCAAGAGGACGCCGACGCCCTTGGACTCTCGCTGCTTTCGGGTGCCCATTTGGTATTGGTGCCACGCGTCATCGATCTCTTGAAGGCCCAAGGTCGTGAAGACGTGTTGCTGCTGGTCGGCGGCATAATCCCCGACGACGACATCGCGGGAATGGAAGCGCTTGGCGTGGCGAGGGTCTTCACGCCCGGTGCGTCACTCGCCGAAATTGGGACGTGGCTCGAGTCCACGCTCGACGCGCGAGAGCACCAGCACTGAATTACTAAGGTTGTCAGCCGACAGTCGCCGAGTTGAAAGTTGATGTAGATGGATCTGTTCGAGTATCAGGGCAAGCAGTACTTCGCGCGCTTCGGTATTGCGGTGTCGCCCGGCGACGTCGCCGATACCGTCGATGAGGCGGTCGCCGTCGCGGAGCGAATTGGTTACCCCGTCGTTGTAAAGGCGCAAGTCAAGGTTGGGGGTCGCGGAAAGGCTGGCGGCGTCAAGCTGGCCAACGACATTGACGAGGTTCGTCTGCACGCGGGCAACATTCTCGGCCTCGATATAAAGGGCCACGTGGTCCATCGAATCTGGATTGAACGATCCAGTGACATCGCCAAGGAGTACTACGCCTCGTTCACCCTAGATCGCCAGAACAAGACGCACCTCGGAATGCTCAGCGCCCAGGGTGGTGTCGAAATCGAGGTGGTCGCGGAGGAGAACCCCGAGGCCATTGCCTTTTTGGCCATTGACCCAATGCATGGGCTCGACGTCGAAACTGCTCGGCGCTGGGTCAATGAGGCGGAACTCGACGAGGTCGCTCGCGAACAAGCCGCCGAACTACTGGTGAAACTGTACGAGTGCTACACCAAGGGCGACTGCGACTTGGCGGAGATCAATCCGCTGATCTTGACGCCTGACAACAAGGTGCACGCCCTCGACGCGAAGGTCACGCTGGATGAGAACGCATCGTTTCGCCACCCCGAGTGGGAGGAGTTCCGAGCCGATGAGTTCGAAGACCCTCGCGAGAAGATGGCCAAGGAGAAAGGTCTCAACTACATCGGACTCGACGGCACGGTCGGCATCATCGCCAACGGCGCCGGTCTGGCGATGTCGACGCTGGACGTCGTCAATCAGGTCGGTGGCACCGCCGCCAACTTCCTCGACATCGGCGGCGGTGCCGACGCGGACGTCATGGCGTCGGCTCTCGAGGTCATCAACGCCGACCCCAAAGTGAAGTCAATCTTCGTCAACATCTTTGGCGGCATCACCCGGGTCGACGACGTCGCCAACGGCGTGCTCGAGGCGCTCAAGCGCGTCACCATTACTGCACCGATTGTGCTGCGCCTCGACGGCACGAACGCGGTGGAGGGCCGAGCCATTCTCGCTGCGCACTTGAGCGACACCCTGATGACCGAACCGACAATGTTGGACGCCGCCCGCCGGGCCGTGGCCCTCGCGAACTCGTAAGGAAACGACATGAGCATTTTTGTAGATGAGAACACCAAGGTCATTGTCCAAGGACTGACCGGCGGACAGGGAAGGTTCCACGGTCTGCGCAATCGCGACTACGGCACCAAGGTCGTGGGCGGCGTCACGCCGGGCAAGGGCGGGACCGACGTCGACGGCATCCCCGTCTTCAACTCCGTGAAGGAGGCCGTTGACGCGACGGGCGCCACCGCGTCCTTCGTTGTCGTGCCACCGAAGTTCGCCGCGGCCGCGATTATCGAGGCCGCCGAAGGCGGCATCACGTTCATCGTGTGCATCACCGAAGGGATTCCCGCCCAGGACGAGGCGATCACCTACAACCGTCTCGTCGAGGACTTTCCCGGCGTACGGCTCCTCGGCCCAAACTGCCCGGGCATCATCAGTCCCGGTAAATGCAATATCGGCATCACCTCGGGCGACATCGCCCTCGCCGGAGGTCCGGTGGGCATTGTCTCGCGTTCGGGCACGTTGACCTATCAGGCGCTGTACGAACTCAGCCAGCAGGGAATTGGTCAGACGACCTGCGTTGGCATTGGGGGGGACCCCGTACCGGGCACGAACTTCATTGACTGTCTCGCAGCCTTCCAGGCCGATCCCGAAACTCTGGCCGTGATGATGATCGGTGAGATTGGTGGTTCCGAAGAGGAGCGCGCCGCCGAGTGGATTAAGGCCAACATGACCAAACCGGTCGTTTCGTACATCGCGGGCGTGACCGCGCCGCCCGGGCGAAAGATGGGCCACGCGGGTGCGATCATCTCGGGTTCGAAGGGGACCGCGCAGGCAAAGATGGACGCCCTCGCCGCGGCCGGTGTGTACGTCTGTCAGAACCCGACTGAGGCCGGCCAAAAAATGGGCGAGATCGTCAAGGCGCTGTAACGCGTTGAGCGACGTTCGCCTCTGCGTGCTGGTGTCGGGTTCGGGCACCATTCTCGAGTCGATGTTGCGCGCGGGCGTTGACGTCGCACTCGTCTGCGCGGATCGGCCGTGTCGTGGGCTCGACGTCGCCTTCGCCTCGGGCGTCGAGTCGTTAATGGTCGATCGAAAGTCGTACGGCGGCTTTGCCGATTCCTTCGACCGCGAAGGCTTCACGGTCGAGCTCACCGATGCCCTGCGCTCGCGCGAGGTCGATCTCGTCGCGATGGCCGGTTTCGGAACCATCGTCACGGGGACCTTTCATAGCGCCTTCCCCGGCCGCGTGCTCAATACGCACCCAAGCCTTCTGCCCGAGTTCAAAGGTTGGCACGCCGTTGCCCAGGCACTCGAGGCGGGCGTCAGCGAGACGGGGTGCACGGTGCACATCGCGACCGAGTCCCTCGACGACGGACCCATCCTCGCGCAGCGTCGTGTACCCGTGTTGGACGGCGACACCGAAGAGTCATTGCACGAGCGAATCAAGCTGGTCGAACGTCAGTTGTACCCCTTGGTGGTCACTAGGGTGATGGCGTCACTGAGCGAAGGTATTGAACCTTCCTTGGTCTCGGGCACCTTGGAGGAGGCGGAGTGAGGGCATTACTGAGCGTGTGGGATAAGGCCGGACTGGTCGAGTTCGCCACTGGCCTGCACGCCCACGGCGTCGAACTCGTGGCGTCCGGCGGTACCGCAGGCGCCTTGACTGACGCCCAAATTCCTCACCTCGATGTCGCCGACGTGACCGGATTTCCCGAGATGCTCGGTGGGCGCGTAAAGACCTTGCACCCGCGTCTGCACGCCGGGATTCTCGCCGACCGCTCCAAAGCCGAGCATCTGGACGCGTTGCGAGAGCACGACATCACCGCGATCGATCTCGTCGTCTGCAACCTCTATCCCTTCTCCTCAGACCCTTCCGTCGAACTCATCGACATCGGCGGCCCGAGCATGGTGCGCGCCGCCGCGAAGAACCACGAGCACGTGGGCGTCCTGACGAGTCCCGCGCAGTATGACGACGTCCTGGCCGAGATCGTCACCTCGGGGTCGCTGTCCGATGCCACGCGACACAACCTCGCGCGCGCGGCCTTTGCGCATACGGCGGCCTACGACGCGCAGATAGTCCAGTGGCTCGATGCTGGGGGCACGATCGGAGATCAGCCGAGTGACGTCGACCGCGTCATCCCTTCAACGTTGCACCTCACGCTCGAACGGGCCGACGTCGTTCGCTACGGCGAGAATCCGCACCAGATCGGCGCGCGCTACCGCGTCGCGGGCACGTCGCCCTGGTGGGATGGTGTCATCAAGCACGCCGGCTCCGCGCTTTCCTATCTCAATCTTTTCGACGCCGACGCCGCGTGGCGCCTGGTACACGAACTCGCCCTTGACGTGCCCGGACAGAAAGCGGTCGCCATCATCAAGCACGCCAACGCGTCGGGTGCCGCCGTTGGTGCGACGTATACGGACGCCTTCTCAAAGGCGCTCGCCGCCGATGCGCAGAGCGCCTTTGGGGGCATCATCGCGGTTGGCGGCGTACTCGACGCTTCACTCGCCACCCTGATTGCCGAGGGCCCTCAAGCCGACGTGATCATCGCGTCGTCAATTGACGAGGACGCTGTTGCCATCCTCGTGAAGCGCCGCAAGGCCACCCGACTGCTCAGTGCGCCCTCGCCCGAGCCGCTCGGACTTTCTGTGCGGACCTTTGGTGACACTGCGCTCGTACAGAACGCCGATGAACTGCGCG
>DATCCA010000064.1:0-11946 GCA_036511575.1 Acidimicrobiales bacterium | reverse complement strand
AGCAGCCTCGTCGGCATCCTCTTTGGCCAACTTGCGGTCGGCGTCATTGGTACCTTGTTCATCACGAGCGAGTACTCGTCAGGATCGATCCGGACCACGCTGACTGCGGTGCCCAATCGACTTCGCCTTGTCGCGAGCAAACTGCTCGTGCTCTTCGCGACGCTCCTGATAGTGGGCGAGGTCGTGTGCGTGGCGGCGTTTCTCATCGGTCAGAAGATCTACTTCGGCGTCGTCCCCACTGCCACCCTGGACAACGGCGCGGTACTGCGATCGGTCCTCCTCGCCGGCGTGTATCTCGCGCTTCTCGGGATACTTGGTTTCTCCTTTGGATTGATCTTTCGCCAGAGTGGCGCATGCATAAGCCTCTTCGTTACGTTGTTACTGGTCGTGCCCATCATTGGATTCTTCTTCCCTCAGAGTTGGCAGAACGACTTTCAGCGATTCGAACCGTCAACCCTTGGCGAATCGATGTTCTCACCTTCCGCGCCTTCAAACTCGTTCGGTGCCTGGACTGCGACCATCATTTTGACAGCCTTCGTCGGTGTGGTCCTCTTGATCGCGCTCGCGCTTTTCCAGCGTCGTGACGCGGGAGCCGTTGCGTAACACGGCTCTAGAGTGTCGAGATGGAACTCGGCGACGCTCTTCGAACGACCGGTTCAGTTCGCAACTTCACCTCAGCATTGGTCGCTGACGAGACGTTGTCGTCGATTCTCGAGGACGCTCGGTTCGCGCCGTCGGGCGGAAACCGTCAAGCGTGGCACGTGATCGTGGTGAAAGACGTCACACGGCGTCGAGCGTTACGAGACCTGTATCTCGACGCGTGGCACGACTACGTGGCCCACGTGCTCGCCGGGCTCGTCCCGTTCTCCCCGGTCGCCAGTGACGAGGATCGCGCACTGGCGGCCGGCCGCCGCGATGAAGCAATTGCCGTGTCGAAGCCCGACGGTTTCCCCGAGACGCTCGACGCCGTGCCGGTCATGCTCGTAATCTGCGCCGATCTTTCGGCGCTCGCCGCAACGGACCGCGACCTCGGTCGCTATCACATCACTGGCGGTGCTTCAATTTATCCCTTCGTGTGGAGCATCCTGCTCGCAGCACACGAGCGAGGACTCGGCGGCGTGATGACCACCATCGCTACGCGCAAGGAGAATGAAGTCCGAGCGTTGCTCTCAATGCCCGAGAACCAAGTCGTCGCCTCGATCGTGGCGCTCGGCTACCCGAAACAGCAAGTGACGAAGTTGCGGCGCAACGACGTTGCCGACTTCACGTCCGTTGACACCTTCGACGGACGTCCACTCACGTCAACGTGATCTAGGTGTTGAAGATTTCGCGCGTGTCTTCACCGAGCGCGCGCGGTCCCCGACGAACGTGAGGGCGTTGTCCGTTGACGACTAACGGTGTGCGCATCGTCGCGAGGTCGCCCGCCGGGCTCGACATCGTGTCGAGGAAGTCCCCCGCGGCGATCTGCTCCTGCGCGAAAGCACCGGCCACGTCAAGGATGGGCGCGTGGGGCACACCACTCGTCGACAACTGGCCGAGCCACTCGTTGGTCGTTTTCGAAAAAAAGATTCGATTGAGCTCAGTTTGTAGTTCGTCGCGCTGGAGCACTCGGCCGTCATTGGTCGACCACGTGCTCTGGCCCGTCAACGACTCGTCGTCGAGCACTCGAACAAGTTTCTCGTACTGCGCGTCGGTCCCGACCGCGAGAAGGATGAAGCCGTCGGACGTCGTCACCGGTCCGTACGGAGTGATGCTGGGGTGGTCGTTGCCGAGGCGCGACGGATTCTCACCCGTCGCGAGGTAGCCCTGCGCTTGATTCACCAACGCGCTCATCGCGGACTCGAGCATCGGAGCTTCAAAGTGACGGGCGGTCCCACCGCGTAGACGCGAAAAGAGACCGGTCAGCAGGCCAATGGCGCCGTAGAGACCGGTCACGACGTCGGCTATCGGCGCACCAACCTTGGTCGGTGGGCCATCGGCATCGCCGGTCACGCCCATGAGTCCTGATCGGGCCTGCGCCAAGAGGTCGAAGGACGGTTGGTCGGCGACCGGTCCCCCCACGGTGGCGGGCGTGATGCTCACCCAGACGCAGTCCGGATTCGCTGCCCGCAGTCGTTCAATGCCGAGCGATGCGAATTGGCTGGGCAGGTAGTTCTCTACGACGGCGTCAGCCAGGCGAACCAATTGGACGATTCGCTCGAAGTCGTCCGGATCGCGAAGGTCAGCGACCACGTTACGTCGATGACGATTCACGGCTAAGTAGTAGGTCGCGTCATCGCCGAATCGAGGTGGCGCGAGGGAACGAACCGGGTCGCCGGATGGAGCTTCGACCTTGATGACGTCGGCGCCGAGGTCTCCTGCGACCATCGCGCACAGCGGTCCAGCGAGGACCCGTGAAAGATCCAGAACGCGTACGCCTTCGAGTGGGAGTCCGGTGGCGACGTTTGTCGGGTCGATCGACCACTCCATCAGAGGACTTTGGAGAGGAAACTTTGGAGTCGAGGCGACGAAGGTGACGTGAGGACGACCTTCGGATCACCCGACTCTTCGATGACGCCCTGATCCAAGAAATAGACGGTGTCGGCCACTTCTTTGGCGAAGCCCATTTCGTGCGTCACGACGATCATGGTCATGCCACTGCGAGCCAGGTCCTTCATCACGTCGAGTACTTCCCCGACGAGTTCGGGGTCAAGTGCGGACGTCGGTTCATCGAAGAGCATCAACTTTGGCTCCATAGCGAGGGCGCGCGCGATCGCGACGCGTTGTTGCTGCCCGCCCGACAACTGCGTCGGATAGTTCTTCTCTTTACCCTGGAGGCCGACCCGTTCAAGCAACTCTCGCGCGGATTTATTGGCCTGCTTCTCGTCGATACCCTTTACCTTGACCGGTCCTACGGTGATGTTCTCCAGCACATTGAGGTTCTGGAAGAGATTGAACCGTTGAAAGACCATTCCTATCTGAGCGCGTTCGTTGCAGATACGTCGATCAGTGAGTTCATGGAGCTTGTCGCCGCGCAGTTCGTAGCCCACGAGTTCACCGTCGACGCGCAGTTCGCCGGCGTCATGCTTCTCCAAGTGGTTGATGCAGCGCAGGAACGTGCTCTTCCCCGAGCCGGAGGGACCGATCAAACACGTGACCTCGCCGCGTGCCACATTGACATTGATCCCCCTGAGAACCTCGACGTCGGCGTAGGACTTGCGCACGCCCATCGCCTCGACCATCAGTTCGCTCACGATGTCGTTCCGACTTGCACGCCGCGCTTGGTGCGATATTTGGACGCGATGCCGCGGAGGTCGTGGCGAATGCGTTGTATCGGCGTTGGTGGCGGCGTGCGCAGCGCACCTCGCGCGAAGAAACGCTCGAGATAGAACTGACCGATCGACAGAATCGTCGACACGATCAGGTACCACAAACTGGCGAGGATCAGCATCGGCATGATCTGGAACGTCTGGTTATAGATATTCGTGACCGCGCCAAGCAGATCGACCACTGCTATTGCGACGACCAGTGACGTGGTCTTCAACATTGAAATGACTTCGTTCCCCGTGGGCGGAATGATGACGCGCATCGCCTGCGGCAAGACGACGTTTCGTAGGGTCTGACTTCGCGTCATGCCCAGGGACGTCGCTGCCTCCGTCTGTCCTTCGTCAACCGCGATGAGTCCCGAGCGCACGATCTCGGAGAAGTAGGCACCCTCATTCAGCCCCAGCGCGGCGACGGCGGCGTTGAATGGGATGAAGACCGATATCGCGTGGAAGTGCACGAGGTAGATGTGGGTGAACGGGATTCCGATTGACAGATAGGGGTAGAGATCACCGATGAACCCCCAAAACAAGAGCTGCACGTACACCGGCGTCCCTCGGAAGGCCCAGGTATAGGACCAGGCGGCTCCTGAAAGCAATCGACTGTGCGAAAGGCGCATGATGGCCACCACGATGCCCAAGAAGATGCCGACGATCATCGCCAACACCGTGAGTTCGAGCGTCACGACGAGCCCCTTCAGAACTTGACCGTTCGTGAAGTAGTGGAAGACCTGATTCCAACCAAAGCGCCAGTGCTGTGCACTGCAGTGCCACGTCCCTTTAGCGAGGGTGCACGAGAGAGGGATCTTCGAAAAAATCGTGTGGACCAGCATGGCCACGAACAGCGCCAAGAGCGCCCAACCGACCCATCGACTTACGTGGCGAACGGGGACGACTTCGACTGACGTGTCCCCGTTCGTTTCCATGAAGTTAGTTTTTACTACGGCTTAGGAGATCGCTCCATTGAGCACGATTTTCGTTGAGGTCAGTGCACCTGCGCTGACACCCCACTTCTTCAAGATCGCCCCGTAGGTTCCATTCGCAATCAGAGTCTTGAGCGCTGCTTGCATCGCCACGGCGAGTTGCTTACCGTTGGAGGTCTTCGAGGTCGCAATGCCGTAGGGAGCAATTTCGATCGCTTGACCGGCCAACTTGAAGACGCCCTTGTTCTGAGACACGACGTAACCCGCCACCTGACTGTCAAGAAAGCCAAACGTGGCAGTGCCTGAAGAAACGGCCAAGTCGGCCTCGGTCTGGCTTGGATATGACAGCACCTTCAGTGTCTTAGACGATGAACAGGTCTTCGCGGTATTTTGCGCGTCCTTCTGTTCGGTCGTACCGGACTCCACCGCGACGGAGAAGCCACACAGGCTCTTGAGACCAGTGAACTTGGCCGTCGTCGAAACCTTGGCGTACATAGCCTCGCCGGCTTGGAAGTAGTCAACGAAGTTGACCTGCTTCTCACGACTCTTTTCGTCGGTGATCGATGAGTTGCCGACTTGGTACGTACCGGCACCGACGCCGAGGAGGATGCTGTCAAAGGTGACGTTGTGCTCCTTGACGGTGACGCCGAGCGTTGTGGCGATTGCGGACATCATGTCAACGTCGAAGCCGACCATGACGCCGTTCTTCATCGATTCGTCGGGCGCGTACGTGGCGTCGGTCGCAACCTGCAGGGTCTTTCCTTTGTACGTCGACGGGACGAGCTTCGCGTCCGCGGCGTTGTACTTGCCTCCAGTGGTGCTGGCTCCGGCGGTCAGGCTGGTGGCCAACAGCAAACTGGCGGCTCCGGCCACGACGAGAAACTGACGGATCCGTAAAGTGCGCTGCATGAAATCTCCCTGTTTTCCCCACGCCATGGTCGGCGTCTGGCTTCTATTGCTATCAGAAATATGGACACGGAAACTTGCAGTGCCCCGTAGCACGACTTAATGCTCGAGGACGAGTTCCGCGTCACTCGATGCTCGGCCAGTGGGAAGGTAGCGAAACACCACGATCGCCACGACTGCGGCGATGCCTCCACCGACGAGACACGCGCGGTGCAGGCCGTCCATGAAGGCAGCGGTGACTCTGTCGTCGAGGTGAACCTGCAACGCGGGTGCAAGGTGTTTTAGCGCTTGCTTCGCCGCTTGCATGGAGCTTTGCGCAACGCGAATCTGTGCGGCTGTGAGACCGTGACCGAGGAACGGCGTGAAGGCTCGGCGAATGTCGGGGCCAAAGAGCGAAGCGAACACGGAACCGATGATGGCGACGCCCATCGTTCCCCCGAGTTCACGAGTGGTCTCATTGCCGGCCGCTCCCCCACCAATCTGTTCGGGCACGAGCGTTTCCATCGTGGCCGCCACCGAGGGCGCGTTCACCAAGGAGAAGCCCACGGCGAGGACGAGCATCGATCCGACGATGGGCCCGACGTACGCGGCGGTTGAAGAGAGCGTTGACATCCAATACAGTGCCGCTGCAGTGAGGAGCAGGCCCATCGTGACGACGTAGCGAGTGCCGAGGCGCAGCGCGGCGAGGGCGCCCAGTGGCGTTGTCACCATCACGGCAAATGCGAAGGGCAGCGTGTGGACACCGGCCGAGAGCGCCGAGTAGCCCCGGACCAGTTGAAAGTACTGGGTCACGAGAAAAATGAACCCGAAGAGGCAGAAAAAGTTGGTGGCGATGGCCCCGGCGCCGGCCGCGAACGTCCGATTGTTGTACATCCGCACGTCGAGGAGCGGGCCGTCGTGACCGAGTTCGCGCTGGGCAAACCCGGCCAACAGCATCGTCGCGGTCCCAAAGAGCACCAGGGTGGGCGAAGAACGCCATCCCCACGATGGACCCTCAATGATGGCGAGCACCAGCGTCGTGATCCCCGAGGTGCCGAGGGCCAGACCGAGATAGTCCATTGGACGTCGCCGCGGCGCTCTCGACTCGGGCACGACCGATCCAATCGCGGCAACACCGACGAGCGCCAGGGGGACATTGACCAAGAAGATCGAGCCGTACCAGTAGTGCGTAATGAGCGCCCCACCGGCGATGGGTCCAAGTGCAATCGCGACGCCGGTCGTCGCGCCCCAGATGCCATAGGCCGTCGCCCGTTCGCGAGAATCTTCGAAGACCACCGTCAACGTCGAGAGCGTTGCGGGAAAGATGAAGGCGGCCGACGCGCCCATCAGGGCGCGAGCGGTGAGCAACGTCCCCACGTCGTGCGAGAACGCCGCAAAGAGCGAGAAGATCGCGAAGGCCACGAGTCCGCTTTGCATGACGAACTTGCGACCCCATCGGTCCGACAGACCGCCGCCCGCGAGGAGCAGTCCCGCGAACGGTAGCGAGTAGCCGTCGACAATCCATTGCAGCGAAGAGTTCGACGCGTGGAGGTCCCGTGAGAGGGTCGGGAGCGCGACGTTCACGATGGTGTTGTCAACAACCACCAGAAATACTGCGATACAGAGAACGAACAGCACTAACCATCGGCGTTCGCGAGGAAACGTCGGCACATACCCCCCAGAGTGGCTTCGTTTTATATTACTTATCCAGTGTCGATTCGGTGGTACCGAACAGGTTCGACCTTACCTAACGTCGCGTCCGCGACTGGGTATTACCGCGAACGTCGTCAACGAGCGAACGCGCTCTGGACGACTACGTCTGCGCGTTCGCGACCGCAAACTCCTTGAAGCCCGTCGGCCAGCGGCCCGGTCGACTGGGTCGAAGCAACATGTCAGTCATGTCGCGTCGAAGGTGTTCCTGACGCCAGACCAACTGTTCCTGTGCGGCACGCATGACGCGATCGCTGTCGCGGCATTCGGTGCGCCACGTGGGATCGGCGACGAGGTCGAAACACTTGAACGAACCGTCCGCGAACTGCACGTACCCGAGATCGTCACTCACCGACGCCGCCAAGTTCGCGAGCGAAAGAGATCGATCCTTCGGCCACGGTGTCGTAGCGCCTCGAATGAAGTACGTTCGAAAATCCCATTCGTAGTGCGCGGCACTTCGCCAAGGGACGTCCTCACCGCCCAGCAGCGCCGACAGAGAACGCCCGTCGCACTGGGCCGGTTCGTCGACGCCCATCACGTCAGCGAGAGTGGGAAGCAGATCGATGTTTTCGGTAAAGTCGCTCACCTCACGTCCGGCGTTCTGAGAATGTGGGTCGCGCCAGAGTCCGATCACGTGGTAACTCTGGGGAAAGAAACCTAACTTGTCCTTCAGCCCATGGTCGCCGAGTTGATCCCCGTGGTCCGCCGTAATCACGACGAGCGTGTCCTCCCACTCGCCTCGATCTTCGATGCAGCGCACCACCCTTTCCAACTGGGAGTCGACTTCACTGATCATCCCGTAGTACTGGGCGCGAAGGGCGCGCATCTGATCGGGGTCGGTCGGCGCGGCGCTCCCCTCAACGCTCAGAGCTGCGTCATGGACCCAGTGTCGATCTTCGTGTCCCACGGGCGAAATCGGCATCGCAATGTCGGCGGGGTCGTACATACGCGAAAACTCCCCCGCCGCCGCGTACGGCGGGTGCGGACGCAGGTAACTGAGGTGCGCAAACCATCCGCTGTCCTGTTTGTCGAGCCACTCCACGAAGCGCGTCGTGAGGAAGCCACTCAGTGAATGCTCGGCGGGACGATCGGGTTCAGTGCGACACGCCGTTGACCAACCACTCGGGACGTCGTATCCCTTCGAGCGAAGGTACTGAATCCATCCGGCCTGACTCTCGGGTAGGTAGAGCCCAACCGAGAAGCCCGGTAGAACGCCGTCGTAGCTGTCGAGCCGCGGATCGTCGTAACCCTGCGCCCGATTCGGGTCGACGCCTTGATCCGTGTAGCCAAACAGTGTCGGGTCGAACCCCGCGCGTCGCGCGACCAAGGAGATGTTGTCGAAGTGCGCCGACAGCGGCGTCCCGTTCGCGACGACCCGATTGTTCATCTGATAGGTCCCGGTGTAGATCGCGGCTCGACCGGGCGAGCACGGTGCCGCCTGGCTGTAGTGCTTGGTGAGACGAACGCCCTCACGTGCGATGCGGTCGATCGTCGGCGTGCGCACCAGCGGGTGTCCGGCCGCGGCGTACGAATCACCACGAAATTGGTCGAGCGTGATGAAGAGAACGTTCACGAGGAGGCGTGTTCGACGTAGCGATGCATATGATCGCCGAGGTCATCGATGATCTCGAGCGCCTCGGCCACCGGGAGTCGCAGGAATCCATGGATCATGCCTTCAGCTTCGAGCAACTCCACATTGACCCCGAAGTGCTCGAGCAGGCCGGCGTACGCCACGGCCTCGTCACGTAGCGGATCACATTGCGCGACGACGACAATGGCCGGCGGAGCACCCGTGAGATCCTCAAACATCAATGGACTCACACGCGGATCGGAGTGATCGCGCCACTCACCGAGGTAGAGCGTGTAGTCGTAGCGCAAGTGGTCAACATCGAGCACGTGGCCAACACCATAGGTGTGCACCGAATTCGTGAATAGCTCAGGGCCGAGCGTGGGATAGATGACGACCTGCGCGGCGATGCCGAGATCTTCGCCGCGAGTGAGAGCACAGGCAACGGTCAGCAGTGTGGCGCCCGCGGAGTCGCCCATCACAATCAGTTTGGCGCGGGGATCGTCGAATTCGTCAATGTGATTGATGACGTACCGCATCGAATCGATGGCGTCGTCGATTCCCGCCGGAAAGGGATACTCCGGGGCCAGTCGGTAGTCGACCGATAGGAAACGCATCCTGGTGTCGGCGGCGAGTCGTCGACACAGTGCATCGTGGGTGTCGAGGTCGCCCACCACGAATCCCCCACCGTGGAAGTACATCACCAGGGCCTTGCTCTCGTCGTCGACGGGAACGTACAAACGAGCGTGCAACGTTCGACCATCGAGTGGCAATTCCACGTCACGGACCGAATCCATTTGTTCTACGTCGCCGCGATTGGCGAGTGACAGTTCTCGATACGCCAGACGCCGTTCCTCGGCACTTCGCGACGACGGGTGCGTGACCGGCTGCTCACGTACGGCGCGAACGTAGGGTTCAATCGCGGGATGAACCTTGGCAGCCTCCATCGCTAGAGACTAGGCACAACACGGCGAAGATATCCGCGCGGCGCTCGAAGAGGCGCGCAGCCCGTCAGACGCCCCAACGGTCCCATCGTTGTTCGACCTTTGCTAGTTCGTCGAGCCAGCCATCCCTGGCGTCCTTGCGCACGTCCTCGTGCGCCCTGATGATTGCGCGCAGGGGCTGCTTCAGTCGCGGTTCTGCAACCACGAGCGCCCGAAGCCACGCCGACGCCACGGCTTCATCGTGGACGACGCCGAGATGCGTCTGCGCCGATGCGGCAGCGTTGGCCACTTTACGCGCTTGCTTCGTGTCGACGAGGCCGACCACTTCGAAGGCGCATTGCAGTCGTTTGAGTTCGATGCGCACCCGATGAAGGCGTTCATTCGACGGATCGTGTCGTGCCTTGCGACGAAACTTCTCCACCTGTCCCCACGTCCGACGCACTTCATGGCGCAAGGCCTCCACCGCAGGATCGCGTAGTTCCGCAGTGAACTGCGCAGTTGTAGCAATCGTTGCGACGTCGGCGACGAGGCAGGCGTAGCGCTTTGTGGATTTCTCGATCGCAATTCGGTCCTGGGCGATTTCACTTTGTCGATCGAGTCGGCTCGATACGAGAGTTTGAATCCGGTCGTCCTCGATGAGCCAGAGAGTCTTCGCAATGGCATCACGTAAGACGTCAAGATCGCGGACTTCTCCAAGAATTGCCGCGTACCACGAGAGCTCTGTCGCTAACGGAGAGGACCATTCGGGATTGAAGAGTTCGCTGAACGTACGAAGCGTCGAGCGAAGTCGTCGGATGCTCACCCTGGCTTGATGAACCTGCTCGATGGTCGAATCCCGGCGCCGAGGCTCTCGTCGAGGGAGGCTGAACGTGACGTTGGCCTTCGCGCCCTCGAGCAACTTGTCTGACTCCACCACTGAGAGGTCATTGAGGAGGAAATTCCTTGCGAACTGATCGAGAACATCGGTAATAACCACGTCGGCCGTCGCATACGAGCGTTCGAGGGAACTCGACGGAGCCGCGCGTACGCCGTCAACCCTGGACGCAGCCCACGTGGCGCGTCGCCCAGGTGGCAGCTCGAGGTCTTCGAGCACGTCGACTCCCTCCACTACCGATTCGACAACTTGGAGGGACTTACTTCACCAGGTAGTTGACTCGGGAGACACTTCCATTGGCCAAGCGAATTGTGAACGTGTGCTCTCCGCGACGCGAACCCCTCGCCACCTTCACTCGGACCACCAATTGCGTGCCCCGGTCATGAAGCACGACGACCGACGTGCCACGTTCGTTGCTCGTGACCCTCGGTCGACCATAGAACCCGACGCCGGTGATCGTCAGCGAGACGCTCCGACCGACTCTGGCGTATCCGTGCACCTTGATGGCGTGGAATTTTGGCTTCTTCGCCGCCGCCTTGTTCGTGGTGATCGACAGAGAGCCCGTCGTGCTCTGACCGTGGACGTCGGTCATCGTGGCGGTGAAGCTGAAGCTTCCAGCTGCGGTCGGCGTACCGGTGATTGCGCCCGCACCCGAAAGACTAAGGCCGCCCGGAAGCGCTCCCGTCTCGGTCCAGGTGTACGGATTGGCCCCACCAGTTCCGGCGAGTGTCTGGGAGTAACTCGTACCGACGGTTCCACTGGGGAGCGTGGCGGTCGTCACGGCGAGCGGGCACACTTCATTGCCGTAGCCGTAGCCGAACGTACCGTTCTTGAGGTAGCCGTAGGCATGCGCCGCACCTGTGCCGGTTCCGAATCCGCCCGCACCCGAGTTGTAGCCGTAGCCACATCCCGTGATGTAATCGGCCTGCGCGTTCGGAGTAGCGATAATGCTCACGGCAAAACCTGCGGCGAGCGCTACGGCGAGAAGACTCGGAATAATCTTGCGACGGTGGTCAATTACTGATTGGCGCATCTGTGTCATGGGGTGTCATCCTCTAGTTTGGCGATTCAGGCCGCCCTAAGTACCTGCCACTACGTTAGCGATGCATTGCGTCCAGTGCAACGTCGGGAGACCTTCGTCTTGTTACATTCAAATTAAATCAATTGTCGTTTACGCGAATAAGTGAGGCGTTTACTGACTTTGGCACGTGGTTGCGAATTTTTCAAACTTATGAATGCACCTCATTCATAGACACATCTTCGCATCGAACACGATGGCGAACTGTCCCAAATGCGAGCGGATTGCTAATGACAGGACCGAAGGTTCGTTGTGCGCGCAGCGCCGCGTCATATCAGTGACGCCGTCGCGGAATGAGATTTGAACGACGTCCGGGGCAAGAATCGGCCCTTGGCGTGGCTCAGGCCAATGCACCACCTCACGCTTCATAAGTAGTTCCGCGCACCTCGCACTGGGACGTGCTTCGAGGCGTCAGCATTGATTCGCATCAAAGGAGTCGTACTTCGGGGTGGCACTTCTCACCTCGCACGACAATCCAGCACGATCTCGTTGGCGCTCGAGAAGCACGTTTCCCGGCTCTCTTTTTCTGGCTCATCGGATTCTGGTGGGGTGAGCTTCATCGGACCACGATCGAGCCGAGCACTCGCCAGTTTGGTTTTCCCGCGTAAAGCAGGGCGCGTATTCGATAGTTCTGGAAGTTCCGAAAGCCGAAGCCGACTCGCT
>DATCCA010000063.1:0-9582 GCA_036511575.1 Acidimicrobiales bacterium | reverse complement strand
ACTCGCGCTCGTCGTTGCGGGCTCTGGCTACATCCGGTTCCTTCTCGCGAAGCGAGTGCGTGCGCGCCCAGTCACGGCTCGCTCACGTCAAATGTGGCTGCGACTTATGTTCTCCGCCGCGACACGCAGTCTCGCAGCGGGACTGTTCGCCATCGCTGCCATCACGTCATCGAGCGCGGTCTTTGTCGCCGGCCTCGTCGCGCTCGTGATATCGATCGTGGTGACGGTCGTCTTCTCGTTCGCTCGACCGAGGCGCTGACGGTTCGACTTCTAGCAATGTCGACGTTGAATCACGTTTCGTCACTAAGAAACTCACGTGAAGCCACAAGTATTCGTCGGAGGCCGACGACGCCAAGGAGTGAGAGTAGAAGCGTGCCCAATCCAGTGCAGATGGCTTGAATCGAGCCCGCCCACTCTTGCAAGCCGTCTCCAGAAAATGCGTGCTGAAGGATCGCCGCGACAATCAGAAGAATCACCGACGCGATGGTTACGACGAACGCTGCGAGATTCCACTTGGCGATCGACCGCAATCGTGCGACGTGTACATCGGCGACTTCGTTTGACAGTGCAGAATCCTGCCTGGAGCTCCAAGTGCCGTACTGCCACCAGATCAATGCGGCCGAAAGCAACAACATGGTCGATGTTGAGGGATCGACCCACTGAAGCGCCGAGGTGACGAGAGCCCAATCGAGTCCGGACGAGAACCCTGCTTGACCTGAAAGCGAGAGGGCGGTCGCAACACCGGCGCCGATGGCAAGGAGTCCAACGCTGATGATTATAAAAACGGGAGCAAGTTCGGGAAGCTCCCATCCGGAATCGTGCCCGCTGTCACCTCGTGATGCCGGTTCGTTGCTCGGTGCATCGACGTCAGTGGTCATTGAAGCAACCTAACCGAGCGGGACCTCGAAATTCGACGATCGAGTAGTTAACGAACGCGCGCGTCGTAGCGACGATGGAGAATCGCTTCGACGGTCTCCTCTGGCGTTTGTTCAGATGTGTCAAGCCACAGTCCCACGTGCGGCGTCTCGTTCACGAAGTCAGTGCAGAACTGTGCCACGCTCCATTCGCCGTATCCGGACTTGTTGCGCTGCGCCTCACGTGCGGACACGACGTCGGGTCGAGGGGAGAGGACGACGACGTAGAGCGGCGTGATCTCGAGTCGACCGATCACATTGGGCAGAGCCGGCCCGGCGTAGATGTCCTGGAGCACCACGGTGAAGTCGTCGCGCCAGTAGTCGTTCGCGGCGCTGGCGGCTAAGCGTTGGCGAAGGTCGAGCTGGCGCAACGCCTCCTCGCCGAGTTCGGGCGATATCGGATCACGACCGGTCACGATCATCTTTCGATAGACGTCACCCCGTAGATGCACGCCGCGCTCGAACTGTTGCGCCAGGAGTTCGGCGACCGTTGATTTGCCTGCTGCCATGACGCCGGTAATGACGAAACCGACAGCCGGCTCGTACAGCTCGCCTTGGGTCGCCGACGCCTCGACCTTGGTGGCGCGCGACGCGACGAAGGACATTTAGACGTTCAACTGTTCGTCGAGTTGGCCGAGCACGCGGTAGCAGTCGAGGACGTCGCGCACGGAGCTGTTCGGTTCGCGACCTTCGGCGATCGCGGCGAGGAACTCGCGGTCCTGCAGCTCGATGCCGTCCATGGAGACCGCGACCTTGGAGACGTCGATCACTTCGTCGCGTCCGTTGACGAGATCGTCGTAGCGCGCGATGTAGGTGCCGTTCTGGCAGATGTAGCGAAAGAATGTCCCGAGCGGTCCCTCGTTGTTGAAACTGAGCGACAACGTGCAGATCTTGCCCGACGAACTCTTGAGCTGGATCGACATATCCGTTGGAATACCCAACTCCTCGTTGATCGGACCCTGCATGGCGTGTGCCTCCTCAACCGGTTCACCGCACTGGTACGCGAAGAGGTCCACGGTGTGCGCCGCGTGGTGCCAGAGGAGATTGTCGGTCCAACTGCGTGGCTGTCCGAGCGCGTTCATATTGGTACGTCGAAGGAAGTAGGTCTGCACGTCCATCTGCAATACCGTGTCGTCGCCGGCCTCGATGCGCCGGTGGACCCACTCGTGCGACGGATTGAAACGCCGGGTATGGCCGACCATGCAGACGAGTCCCGTCGCGTGCTGCACGTTGGCCACGTGTTGCGCGTCGGCCCAACTGTCGGCGAGGGGGATCTCGACCTGCACGTGTTTGTTCGCGATCATCGTGGCGATGGCCTGCTCGGCGTGCATTTGCGTCGGCGTTGCGAGGATGACGGCGTCGACGTCGTCGCGCTCGAGCACGTCGTTCAGTTCAGTGGTCGCGATCGCGGCGCCGAATCTGTCGGCAACTTCCTGGGCCTGCTCGAGCCGTCGACTCACTACGGCGACCGTCTCGACGTCCTCGATTCGTTGGAGGGCATCGAGGTGTTTGATGCCAAAGGCACCGGCTCCGGCGACGGCGACGCGAATGGTTCCCATGTGACTTCGTTACTTGCCCGGCTTCAACACGAGGTGACCCACCGCGGTGTTGGACGCCGGCACGTGGTAGAAGCGATAGAGCTCCTTCACCTTCTTGCCGAGCGCACCGCGCATGATGAGCCACATGATCATCTCGATGCCTTCAGAGCCGGACTCTCGCAGGTACTCGAGGTGTGGCACTTTCTTCAGTGTGTCGGGATCGTTGACGAGTTGGTCGAAGAACTGGTGGTCGAACGCAGAATTAATGAACCCTGCCCTCGGGCCCTGGAGTTGGTGGCTCATCCCGCCCGTTCCCCAGACCTGCACGTTCAAATCCTCGGGGTAACTGCGAATAGCTCGACGGATGGCCTTGCCCAGTTCGAAGCACCGGTTGCCGGTTGGCTGGGGGTACTCCACGACGTTGACCGCGAGCGGCACAACTTTTACCGGCCACGCGTCGGGTTGTCCGTACATCAAGGAGAGTGGCACCGTGAGGCCGTGATCGACGGTCATCTCGTTGATGATGGTCATATCGAACTCGTCGAGGATGAGCGACTCGGCAATGTGACAGGCGAGGTCGGGGTGGCCAATGACCTCGGGGACCGGGCGCGGCCCGAAGCCCTCATCGGCGATGTCGTAGCGCTCGGCGCAGCCAATCGCGAACGTGGGTAGCACCGCGAGAGAGAACGCTGACGCGTGGTCGTTGTAGACGAGAAAGATGACGTCGGGCTTCTCGTTTGCGATCCATTGTTTTGACCAGTCGTAGCCATCGAAGAGCGGTTTCCAGTAGTCGCTGTCGAACTTGCCGAGGTCCAGAGCGGCGCCGATGGCGGGGACGTGACTCGTGGCGACGCCGGCCGTGATCCGGGCCACGTCAGTAACCGTCTCGAATGGAGCGCTGTCCCTCGGGGGAGCGGCCGCCGGCGAGCATCATGGCGGCGTACTCGTCGGTCGTCATTCCCGTCATTGATGCCGCGGCCTCTTGAAAGCTCTTGCCGTCAGTCGCGAAGATCTTGGCGAGGAAGTAGATGTTGCCGCCCTCACCAATGGCGGCGTTGTAGTCGCGCGCCAGCACGGCCAGTTTCTGGGCTTCGGTCATGGGCCATTCGTCGAGGTACACGCGCTCGTCTGCCTTGAATCGTTCGCGGTTCTCCGCCTTCATCAGGCTCATGCAGAACTGATTGAGATGGAACCCTTGGCGCGAGCGTTGCGTCGTGAAGACTGTCGTACCGGGGATATCGTCGAACTCTTCGTGTTCATTCATGCGTCATCTCCCCAATACAGCCGCATCGGATTGTCGACCAGAAGTTTACGTTGGAGTTCTTCGTTCTCGGCAATCCGCGGAATGAAGTCAACGGACTTGCCGTCGTCGGGCATGAAGCCGCGAAGATTCGGGTGCGGCCAGTCGGTTCCCCAGAGCACTCGGTCGGGAAAGCGTGTGATGACACGCTGAGCGAAGGGGACCACGTCGTCAAACGCGGGTGGACCCGTGACGCTGATGCGCTCAGGGCAGGTGACTTTGCACCAGATGTTCTCGTGTTCGTCCATCAATCGCAGAAACTGCGCGAACTCCGGACCGTCGACCGACTTGGCGACGTCGGGACGTCCCATGTGGTCTACGACCACGACGGCGTCGAGCGACGTAAAAAAGTTCCAGCGTTCGGCCAGGTCGGCGGCCTCGAAGTAGATGACCACGTGCCAGTTGAAGGGTGCGATCTTGTTGACGATCTCGCGGTAGTACCCGTCGGGCTCGGGATCGACCAGTCGTCGCACGTAGTTGAAACGCACGCCACGCACGCCACGTTGGTGCATCATGGCCAGTTCTTCGCAACTGACGTCGCTCGTCACGGTGGCGACGCCGCGGGCACGGTCCTTTGACGAGGTGAGGACGTCGAGCATCGCGCGATTGTCTGCGCCGTGGCAGGTTGCTTGCACCACGACGTTGCGATCGAAACCGAGGTGGTCGCGTAAGGCGAAGAGTTGGTCCTTGCCGGCGTCGCACGGCGTGTACTTGCGCTCGGGCGCGTACGGAAATTCGTCGCCCGGGCCAAAAACGTGGCAGTGGGCATCAACGGCGCCCGCGGGAACCCTGAACGTGGGACGCGACGGGTGCGGATCGAACGCGAGCCAGTCGGCGTCGACGGTGAAGGTGGTCACGACGCGGCGCCTCGAGCGATGAGTTGCGCGTCGAGCCGTGGGTAGACGCGTCGGGCATTACCTTCGTACACCAGTGTTCGATTTTCGGGCGAGAGTTGCAGCGCGTCGACGTAGATCTTCGTGTCGTCGAAGTAGTTACCCGTCTCGGGGTCGACACCGCGAACTGCGCCGAGCATTTCGGATCCGAAGAGAATGTTTTTGGGTTCGATCACTTCAAAGAGCAGGTTGATGCCCGGCTGGTGGTACACGCAGGTGTCAAGAAAGACGTTGTTCATCAGGTGGGTCGCGAGAGGTGGGGTGCCGAGCATGTCGGCCAGTCCGCGGTAGCGGCCCCAGTGATAGGGCACGGCTCCGCCACCGTGGGGGATGACGAAGCGCAGCGTGGGGAAGTCGGCGAAGAGGTCGCCCTGGATGAGCTGCATAAACGCGGTCGTGTCGGCATTGATGTAGTGCGCACCGGTTGCGTGGAAGTTCGGATTGCAGCTGCTCGAGACGTGGATCATGGCTGGCACGTCGAGCTCCACCATCGCCTCGTAGATCGGGTACCAGTAGCGATCCGTCAGCGGGGGACCGGACCAACGTCCGCCGCTCGGATCGGGGCTCAGGTTGCAGCCCACGAAGCCGAGCTCGAGCACGGAGCGTTTGAGTTCATCGATGCAGTCATCGACGGCAACGCCCGGTGACTGAGGAAGTTGTCCGACACCAATAAAGGAGGCGGGGTAGAGATCGACGACTCGTTTGATGAGGTCATTACAGACACGCGACCACGCCCGAGAGACTGAAATGTCGCCCACGTGGTGTTCCATGGCTGACGCGCGAGGCGAGAAGATTGTCATGTCCGCACCGCGCTCGTGCAGTATTCGCAGTTGGTTGCTCTCAATGCTCTCGGCGATCTCGTCATCGGAAATCGTCGGGTAGCTCGGCACGGACGTTGCCGCCTCGTACGCGGCGACCTGCGCCTTTCGCCAAAGATTGTGCGCTTCGGGGGCCGTCGTGTAGTGACCGTGACAGTCGATAATCATTGCTCGGGCCACACCGCCGAAGACACAAAGACGTCGCCGCGCATCAAAAGGCGTGCCGTGCGCACCAGTGCGGCGTGCTCCACGACCACCTCATCGCCGTGGCGGCGCACGTCGAGCGTGACCGAGAAGTAGCCCGATGGGTGCTCGATGTCGAGGACGGCGTGCTCTTCGAATGCAATGCCCGCAATGTCCGAGGCCACCGAACCGGGCAGGAGACAGGCCGTGGCGACCGACAGTGCGCCGAACACGCCGATGGAGTCGTGCACCCGTTTGGGGATAAAGGTTCGCGTCGAAATTGCTCCACCGTGCTGGGACTTGGCCAAGAGGCATATCTTGGGCACCGTGGCATTCGTCACGTCACCGAGGTTCATCATGGGTCCGGTCGCGAGGCGAATCTGCTCGACGAGCTCGCACACGCTCTTATTGCTCTCGATGGTCAAGGGGTCCTCGTAACCGCTCAGTCCAACTTCCTCGGCCGCCAAGCAGATTACGGGCATGCCATTGTCGATGCAGGTGACGCGTATGCCGTCAATGACCTCGACGACGTTGCCAGTGGGCAGGAGTGACCCACAGGTGGAGCCCGCGACGTCGAGGAACTCGATATTGATTGGCGCATGGGTCCCGGGCACGCCGTCGATGTGCGCGTGACCCTCGTAGAGGACCCGACCTTGCGGTGTCTGCACTGCCGCGACGGCCAGGCTCTTGGTGTTCTCCATCCAGATTCGTACGCTGGTTGTCGCGCCGGTCGCAGCGACGAGACCCTCTTCGATGGCGAAGGGACCGACACCCGCGAGGAGGTTGCCGCAGTTCTGACTGTCCGATACTTCGGCGCGGTCCGGCCACACCTGCAAGAAGAGATAGTCGACGTCGGCGTCCTCACGCTCGGACGTTCGCACCAATGCGACCTTTGACGTCAAAGGGTGACCACCACCCATGCCGTCAATCTCGCGAACGTCCGGTGACCCCATGGCGGCGAGGAGCACGGCGTCGCGCGTCTCTTTGTCGGTGGGCAGATCGCCGAAGTGAAAGTAGAGACCTTTCGAAGTGCCGCCTCGAAAGACTGAGCACCGGATCGCCATCTGGTTCATCATGCTGGCGGTTCCTCAATGTAGGTGAGGCCACGTTGTGCGAGTTTTTCGCGCATGCCATAGAGATCCAACCCAAGGTCGCCGCTCGCCAATCGCTCGCGCTTTTGCACTTCGTTGGCTTCACGTTCTTTCGACGCGACGAGGACCTTTTCTGCATCTTCACGTCGCACGACGACGACACCATCGTCATCGCCAATGATGACGTCGCCGGGGCGGACGTACGCGCCGGCGCACACAATGGGCGTCTGGACGTTGCCAGGTGTCTCTTTCACGGTGCCTTGAGCGCTCACTGTTTTGGACCAGACGGGGAAGTGCATCTGCGTCAACTCCGCGATGTCGCGTACGCCGGCGTCGATGACGAGGCCCCGAACTCCGTGTGCCACCAGACTGGTGGCCAACAGTTCACCGAAGTAGCCATCGTCACAGGGACTCGTGGGGGTGACGACGAGGATGTCGCCGGGCCTAGCCATCTCGACCGCAACGTGGATCGACCAGTTGTCGCCGGGAGCGACTTCGCACGTCAGTGCGTTGCCCGCAACACGTACCGGTCGATAAATCGGGCGAAGACGTGATGCGAAGAGACCGGAGCGACCTTGCGCTTCGTGAATGGTGGCGACGCCCAACGTGGACAATGCGTCGACGAGATGCAGGTCGGTGCGTTGCGTGTTGCTCACTACTACCGCCATCGTTCCTCCGGCATCATTCATCGATCACGTCACTACCGATCACCGCGTCACACGGTGACGTGTCGTTCTTGGTCCAGACTAAACGCCGTGCACTTGAGTGTCGAGTAGCCTCCGAATCATCGACGAATTCAACATCACGGCGGGAGGAATGTTGGGCGCAGAGCGAACACAGGTAGTGATTGTCGGAGCTGGCCCGGCTGGGTTGCTCCTTGGACATCTCTTGCACCTCGAAGGAATCGACACGATTGTCGTCGAACGGCGCTCCCAGGAGTACGTCGAACAGCGCGTACGCGCTGGCGTCATCGAATGGGGGATTGCTAATTTCCTTGAGTCGTCGGGCGTGGGTACGAGAATGCGGTCCGAGGGCTTGGTCCATCACGGCATCGAGCTTCGCTTCGAGGGCGTGTCGCACCGCATTGCGCTGAGCGAACTCTACGAGGGCCGCGCCATTACGGTCTACGGCCAACAGGAGCTCGTGAAAGACCTGATCGCGCTGCGTCAGGGATACGGCGCTCCGCTTCGCTTCGACGCTGAAGTCACGTCAATTGTGGGCCACACGTCCGAGCATCCAACCGTACATCTGACCACCGACGACGGGGAGACGTCGATCACCGCGGACTACGTGGTGGGCTGTGACGGCAGCCACGGCGTCGCGGTGGGTTCGGTGCCGCCGGGCTATCTGCGCCGCTACGAGCGGGTCTATCCCTTCTCCTGGTTGGGTATCCTCGCCGAAGCGCACCCGACCACCGAAGAACTGATCTACTGTCGCCACGCCCGTGGTTTCGCGCTCTATTCAATGCGCTCACCAACGCGCAGTCGTCTCTATCTGGGCGTTCGTCCCGACGAGACGCTCGACGCGTGGCCCGATGATCGCATTTGGGAAGAGCTCGTCACTCGTTTGGCGACCGATCACACGGCCGACATTGGCCAGGGTCCGATCATCGAACGCGGTATCACGCCAATGCGCAGCGTGGTCATCGCGCCCATGCGCTACGGACGACTGCTCCTCGCTGGTGACGCCGCGCACATCGTGCCACCGACCGGTGCCAAGGGCATGAACCTCGCGCTAGCGGACGTTCGTCTACTTGCTCCGGCGCTCGCGGCCGCACTCGCTGATCACGACGAGCGACTTTTGAAGGAGTACTCCGACCAGAGTCTTCGTCGAGTGTGGCGCGCCGAGGAGTTCTCCACCTACATGACCCAGATGTTGCATCCACACCCCAGTGATGACTTTGAGAACGGCGTGCAGATGGCGCGACTACGTCAAGTCATCGAGTCGGAGTCGACGGCGCGCGCGCTCGCGCGAAACTACGTCAACCTGTCGAGCGTGTAGCGCTAGAAGGGATAGAAGGCGAGATCGGCCTGTGCCGTGACCCACTGGGTCTCGGTGTAGGCGTCGAGGTTGGCCAAGCCGCCCATCCGCGATCCGTTGCCGCTGTCGCCCGTGCCACCAAAGGGAATCGTCGCTTCGTCGGCTGGTGTCGCGTCATTGATGTGGATCGCTCCCGTCGGGATACGACTCGCCAGTTCGAGTGCACGCAGGCCGTCGCCCGAGAGGATGCTCAGCGACAGTCCGTACGGGGACGACGAGGCCATCGCCACGGCTTCGTCGAGTGAGGAGTACGAAACAATGGGTGCGACTGGTCCAAAGACCTCGTGAATGTACGCCGGCGACGACGTCGGCACGTTGGTGAGGACCGTCGGACGATAGAAGAGTTCTTCGAAGGTCCCGCCGGCGCTGAGCGTCGCGCCCGCGGCGATCGTGTCGGTCACCATGGCGTGCACACGGTCGCGCTGTGTCGCGTCAATCAGCGGACCAAGGGCCACCTGACCACTCTTGGGGTCGCCGACGGGCAGATGGTTTGCGCGCTCACTCAAGAGTTTGGCGTAGTCGTCGGCGATGCGGGCGTCGACAATGTGGCGACCGGTCGTCATGCAGATCTGCCCCTGGTGCATGAACGAGCCGAAGGCGCCGACTATCGAGGCCTTCTCCAGGTCGACGTCCTCCATGACGATCATCGCGGAGTTGCCGCCGAGCTCAAGGTGCACTCGCTTCAGGTGTTGCGCGGCAGTGGCACCAACTGCTCGACCGGCCGCCGTGGAACCGGTGAAGGCAATGATGCGAACCAGCGGGTCCTTCACGAGCGCCTCGCCGACGTCGGCCCCGCCGGGGAGAA
>DATCCA010000062.1:0-2274 GCA_036511575.1 Acidimicrobiales bacterium | reverse complement strand
TGAATCGCCAAAAGTGCCGGACACGAACTTTCGCTCATGACATTTTCTCCGGTGAAGTTTCGTTAGTAGTTAACACCTCAGAGTTAGAGCGTGGCGAACACTGCGACCGGCTGGCCGGGCCAATCCACCACGACGCTGCATTGGGTGCAGGTGCGATTGACCGGCAGAGTTGAGAGTGCCGGCGTCCTCTTCGGTATCGAGCAACTCACCTGTGCGTGCACGACGCCCACGTACGCCTACACGACACCGATTGATCGCAGACACAAGTGAAATCTCTCCTGACGCCCGACCGTCACCGCTCGACGCAACTCACCACAACTTCGAAAGTTGACCAGCGACGACGCTCGAGCCATCAATGGCCGGAACGGAAGTCGACGAACTGTCGCTCAGGTCATTCACGGAAGCGGGAATCTCGTTGAGGATCGAACGGACCAAATCAGTCAAGAAGCGAGACGGTTGCGCCCACGAGTGATCGTCGCGATCACGATGATGGTGGTAGCGGAGTGGCACGTACACCGCGAGGTTTCTCCGCGCCCGAGTGATGGCGACGTAGAAGAGTCGGCGTTCTTCCTCCAAACCTTCGGGTGATCCCAGCGCCATGTCCGAGGGGAAGTTGCCATCTGCGGCGTGTATGACGTGCACCGCATCGAATTCGAGACCCTTCGCTGAGTGGGCGGTCGAGAGGACGAGCCAATCCTCGTCAACCATGGGAGGACCAGCGAAGTCCCCAGTTGACGCCGGCGGTTCGAGCACCTGTTCGGCCGCCACGTCACTCAGTCGGGTCATTCCACTGCACGCCAGTACCAGAGCGCCCAGATCCTCAAGCCGTGGTGCCGCATCGTCGTACGAGGACGTGATGATAGGCGTCATCGCTCGACGAACCCGCTCCGCGTGCATCTCCACCGGCTCGAACGCCTTTTCGCATAAGGCGTTGGCGAGGTCACGCGCCATCGGTCGTGCATCGTCCGATAAGACATCGCTCACCTGCGACCAATGTCGCTGCAACTCAGCGTGGGACAGGGGAATCTTCCCGTCCTCGTCTCGAAGTGCGTCAATGGCCCGTCGCGCCTTGGCTGGTCCGACGCCCGGCATTAGCTGGAATAAACGGAACCACGCCATCTCATCGCGGGGATTATCGGCGAGACGGAAAGCCGCCAGCAAGTCCTTGACGTGGGCCGCTTCGAGGTACCGCAGACCGCCGTACTTGACGAAAGGGATCCTTCGACGGGCGAGTTCGATCTCCAGGTCGGCGCTGTGGTGCACCGCCCGAAACAGTACCGCCTGCTTTTGGAGGAGAACGCCCTGCTCGTACAGCTCAAGGACGCGGTCGGCCACGGATTCGGACTGCTGGCGTTCGTCGGCACAGTGGACGAGCAGGGGCTGGCTCGCACCCGCGAGTGGCACCACCTCACGTAGCACTGAGGTGAATCCTTCGGGTGCGTCGGCGGCGATGGCATTCGCGACCTCGAGGATCGCCCCCGACGAGCGGTAGTTGACGTTCAGCGTGACCGTCGTGAGTCCATTGAAATACGCTTCCGCGTCCAGCAAGAACCTCGCGGTCGCACCACGAAAGCCGTAGATGGCCTGCGCGTCGTCACCGACGATGGTCAACCGGGGGTTCAACCGTCGCAGGCCGACGAGTACGTCCAACTGCAGGCGATTGACGTCCTGGAACTCGTCGACCAAGACGTGGTCGTACGCGGCGCCGAGCTCTTGTCCGAGGGCATCATCTTGGACGGCCGCTCGCCAGTACAAGAGCAGGTCGTCGAAGTCCAGCAGACCGAGTGCTTGCTTGCGCGCCACGAACGCCGCGAAGATCGATCCGACCTCGTCGAGGTTCTCGACGCACCACGGGGTGACCTCGCGCATGACGTCGGCGAGTGGGACACCGGTGTTCACCGTGCGCGAGTAGAGGGTGGCGAGGGTCCCCTTCTTCGGTAGGCGCCTATCTCTGCTCAGGATGCTCATCTCACCGCGAACCAGGTCCATGAGGTCGGCGGCGTCGCCGCTATCGAGCACGCCGAAACCTTCTGGCAGGCCCACGGCGGCGTGGTGACGGCGCAGCGAATGGTGGGCGACTGAATGGAAGGTGCCCCCCGCGACTCTTCGGGCGCTGTCCGCGCCGCGCATTGCGCGAACCCGATTCACGATCTCGCGAGCCGAACGCCGAGTAAAGGTGAGTAGAAGTATCCGTTCCGGCATCACTCCGCGTTCCAGGAGGAACTGGACCCGGGCCGTGAGCGTGGTCGTCTTGCCGGTGCCTGGGCCCGCGAT
>DATCCA010000061.1:0-9887 GCA_036511575.1 Acidimicrobiales bacterium | reverse complement strand
GGCAACGGATCGTGGCGCGTCAAAGAGGGGTTCGAGGTCGACGACTTCGCAAAGGACCGGATCAAGATCACGACCGACGAACTGCTTTCAGAGCGCGATGAGGTGCGCTCACTCGGACTGATTTAGCCGCCGCATCGAATCGTCACGTTGTCCTATCCTCCTGTCGCCTTGCGACGCCACATTCTTTGGTAAGTAATTACGGCGTCCGTAGATGCATCATTAGTATCTGCACCACTTCATGTTCGGGAGATGACAAATGTCGAAGACCACACCGCGGCTGCGCGTGGAGAATCGAATCACGGTGGTGCTCGTTCTCGTGGTTGTCGCAGCGCTCACCTTCGCGCTGTTGGTCCTCACTAATCACTCGGGGCCGCCGACGTCGACCACCAAAGCCGGCTTCAAGTGTGCGCCCTACACGGCCTTTCCGACCCTGAAACTGGGACACCACGCATCCGTGAGCGCCGCCTTCGATGGCTTTCGAGCCACTTTCAGTGCGACGGCCACCAAGAAGAACACGATTCGATTTCAGCCCAGCGGCATGCCCTTCACTGGAGATCTGAAGGTTGCTGAAGGAACGCGAACGTGGACGCTCCCCAAACCGTCGGTGTCGAAGGACTATCAGATCAACGATCTGTGCCTGATCTCTTTCGCCAAGGGTCATTCGCCCGCGGTCTTGACCGAGGGCTACACCGGGGGAGCGCACTGTTGCGAACTCCCCGTCCTCTACTCGCTGCAGCCATCAAGTGATCGCTTCGTCCAAGTCCTCGACATGACGCCCACGAACTTCAAGTACTCACTGGCCTTTGACAACAATGGCGGCTTTCGACCGATGCTCGTCGGCTCGCACGTTCTGCTGCGGACCGAGGACGATCAATTCGCCTACACCTTCGGCTGTTACGCGTGCACCCCAATGCCAATCGTGCTCGATGCCTTCGACGGAACACACCTCACCGACGTCACCGGTCAGCACCCTTCGTTGATCCGACCCGAAGCAGCATCGTTGCTGAAGCAGGCGACGCTCGACGCGAAAGGAGAACACAGTCCCGCGTGGAGTGGCATTGGGCCCTTTGGTTCTCTCGCGGCGTGGGTCGCCGACGAGTGCGCCCTTAATCAAGGTGCCCAGGCCTGGAGCAGGGTCCTGAGCTTCCAGGGGGTCGGTGAACTCAGTAACAAGGTCTATTATGCCGACACCTTGATCAAGGGTTCGTACGTTGCGCAATTGCGTAGATTTCTGCTCAAGGGAGAGTATTGCACTGGCCAGTTCGGTGAATAGAAAAGCAATAAAAATAGGTGTTATCGCCATTTTACCATCTAATACCTGAAAATATATATATTTTCCTTGGTACTCGACCTTGCACCGGTATCATTGAGATACAAATGTGGATAGTGCGGAGGTGCTGATGTCGGACATGACCAGTACTCGTCAAACGATTGACGAACAACTCGGTGCAATTGGATTGGCGCTTCGGGATCGTCGGGTTCGCGCCAACCTGACTCAAGAGGATCTCGCGCAGCGAGCGGACGTCAGTTTGGGCGCGATCCAGAACCTCGAGCACGGCAAGGGCTCAAGCGTTCGGACGTTACTGCGCGTCACTCGATTTCTTGGAACCGACCAATGGGTCGAAGCCCTTCATCCACCTCCCACTCCCACGGTGAGCCCCATGCAACGCCTGCGCGAACAAAAGAGCGCCGCGAAAAGGACGAGGGTGCGCCGCGCCGTGCCGCGCCCGTCGGCGCCGTGACCTACGTCCCAGCCGACGTCATTGAAGTTCGGGCTTGGAATCGGACAGTGGGGGCTGTGACCCTAGATCCGACGAGCGAGTTCTACGCCTTTGAGTACGCACCCGAGTGGCTCCGCACCGGCATCGAACTCGCGCCACTTCGAATGCCTGCCCAACGCGGTGTCTTTGAGTTTCCCGAACTCGCGGAGCGCACGTTCTATCGACTGCCGGCGCTCTTGGCCGACGCACTACCGGACAACTTTGGTAACGCCCTCGTGAATGCGACGCTGGTCTCCCAAGGCGTGCGCAGCGAGTCGATTACCCCGCTGGACCGATTGGCCTACGCGGGCACCCGATCGATGGGGGCGCTCGAGTTCGCGCCACCTATGGGGAGCCAGAGCGAGGGCTCGACAATGATCCAGGTTGCCGACCTCGTGGTCGCCGCGCGTTCGGCCCTGCGCGGGGAGTTCAGCGGCGACGACCAAGTACAGTTGGCGCTGGCCGAACTGATCTTGGTTGGCACGTCGGCGGGCGGTGCGCGGGCCAAGGCCGTGATTTCATTCAACCCCGGAACCGGACAGATCCGATCAGGTCAGTTCGACGCCCCTTCCGGGTACGAGTACTGGATACTCAAACTCGACGGCGTCGACGAACAGGGACAGTTCGGTCCGACGCAGGGTTACGGCCGCATTGAGTACGCCTATTCGAAGATGGCGTACGCCGCGGGCATTGACATGATGCCGTGCCGTCTCCTCGAAGAGAGCGGCCGCGCCCACTTCATGACG
Organism: Acidimicrobiales bacterium; assembly: GCA_036511575.1. GTDB lineage: Bacteria > Actinomycetota > Acidimicrobiia > Acidimicrobiales > RAAP-2 > RAAP-2. Next base: position 7,381 of record DATCCA010000061.1, on the reverse strand, counting down.
CAGCGATTCGACCGCGACGAGGTCGGTGGCAAAGTACACATTGAGAGCCTTTGCGCCATGGACCACCTGGATTTCAATGCGCGCGATACGCACAGCTACGCCCAGTACTTCGACGTCATTGCCCGCTTGGGCCTCGGGCGTGATTCGCTCGAGCAGGCATTTCGACGCTGTGCTTTCAATGTTGCGGCGGCCAATCGCGACGACCACACGAAAAACCTCGGCTTCGTCTGCTCCGCGAGCGGCGAGTGGGCTCTCGCGCCGGCCTACGACGTCAATCACTCCTACAACCCCGAAGGACTCTGGACGCAGCGACATCAAATGTCGGTCAATGCGAAGTTCGAGCACATCACGCGCGACGATCTCCTCGAATTGGCGGAACGATTCAACGTGCCTGGTGCGCGCTCAGTCCTGGGTGACGTCGACACTGCGGCGGGCCGGTGGAGAGAGTTTGGCGAGGAGTGCGACGTCGAACAGGGCCATGTTGCTCGAATCGAAGGGGACATCGAGCGCTTTCGACTGAACTGAACTGAACGAGGCGTATGGCAACTCCGCGACCGCGTAACTACTGCTGTGCTTTGTGCGCCCTCTTGTGCGCGGCCTTCAACTCTTCAAACGAGATGGAACGCTTGCCACCTTGGTGGTCGGGATGGTGCTTGGGGCACGCCACGTACGGCGTGCCGTCGACGCGACGTCCGAGGCGCGCGCAACCCTTCACGTGGCAGTTGTGGTGTCGGTACACGGTGACGAGGCCGACGACAATCGTGGCCTCACCAATGTCTGAGCCGAACCCGCTCCAGAAGCCGTAGTAGGGGCCCGATTCGTTGATAGTACCCGTGTGGACTTGGAACCAGTGGATGTAGAAGTCGTGCCACGTGGCGAAAACGACGGCGATGACGGCGATGGCGACGAAGGCGATGCCTAGTTTCAGCCCTCTCGGAATGTTGTCGAACCAGGTGGCGACGTCCGATGCCTGTTCACCGTTGAGTTCACTGCCCGCGGGCGACTCGGCACCGTTGGCCGGTTCGGCGGCGTTCTCGATGTTGTTGCTCATTGTTTCTCCCCGGTCACTGCGTCGTCGACTGCCAATGGCAATCGTAGGCGCGAGGACAAATCCGACCGTTGATGCCGTACGCTTGGTGGACGCTGGCGCCGCTTTTCCGGGTGGCCCGTTTACACCGTCCAGTACCGCAGATTCCCCCACCCTGAAGGAGATACCGTGAAACACCCAATGCGAGTCGTACTCGCGTTGTCGCTCACGGTCTCGAGTGGACTCGTTGCGATCAGCGCCGGCGCGGCGCCGAGCGCACTCATCAAGGTCGTCCAGGGTCCGGCCTACGGCTTCGACAACATCACGGCCATCGCGTCCAATGGCGCACACGTGTGGGCGGTGAGTACTTCGAACAACTCGGTGACAGAACTCAAATCTGGTTCAGGTGCCGTCATCAGCGTCCTCAAGGACAAGAAGTTCGACTTCGAAGGACCGGAGCGGCTGAGCGACGACTGGACTCACGTCTGGGTCGCGAACAACGCTGGCAACTCGGTCACGGAACTGAACGCCAACACCGGCAAACTCATTGCCGTCATCAAGGGCTCCACGTATAAATTGCATGGGACCGGATTCGTTACGTCCAACGGTATCGACGTGTGGATATCCAATCTTCGTGGCAACGAGCTCGCCGAAATCAGCGCGTCGACGGGCGACTTCATCCAAGTTGTGAAGACCAAGTCGTTGGGTATTGCGCAGATCAACAACTTGACCTCGGACTCGAAGCACGTGTGGGTGGTCGATAGTTTGACCAACACGGTTGTTGAACTCGCAGCTGACAGTGGGCGTCTGACGACGGTGATGAAAGGTAAGGCGTACCGATTGGATGGTCCGCTGGCCATTACGACCGACGGCAGTCACGTCTGGATTGCGAGCAGTCGAAGTAACTCGCTCACCGAGGTCGACGCCGAGTCGGGGAACTTCATACGATTCATTCATGGTGCGACGTTCGGCCTCAGTGTGGTCTCGGCAATCACGTCCGACGGCCGCGACGTCTGGGCGACCAACCTTGGTACGTCGGGTGCGAAGGGCACGACGGTCAGCGAGATTGCGGTCGCGACGGGGAAAGTGGTCAAGGTTCTTTCTGGCGCGCAGTACCACTTCGATCTCTCGAACTCGATTACGTTCATCGGGAACCGTGTCTGGGTGGCCAATCAGGGATCGAACTCCATGACGGAGTTGTCCGCTAATTAAATCGCCGCGTGCAGCCGCAGCGCGGCCGTGGCACTGAGTCGAAACAAGCGCTCTCGAATCGAACGGGCCGACGACCATGACCTGCTGTCCCACTCTTCGCCCGCGAGTGAATCGCCGGCGTAGAGGAGTTGGGCGAAGCGAAGTCCTCGATAGCGAGCGACGGCGATGAACGCTGAAGACTCCATATCCACCATGGTGCAGTGCTCGCTGATTCGCCGGTCGACGCGGCTCCTCGTCTCACGAAAGAATGCGTCCGTCGTCCACGTGCGCCCTATGAAGTGGTCGACTCCATTCTCGGTGAGCACCTCGCCCAGAATCCCTACTCCGAGGGGGTCGGCGTCGATTATTCGACTCGGCGCTGCGTAGTGGTAGCTCGTCCCTTCGTCTCGCAGGGCCGACGCCACCACCATGACGTGACCGAGTGCCAAGTCGTCAACTAGTGCGCCGGCGCCACCGCATGCGACAAAGGTTGTCACGCCCAGCGCGGCGACCTCTTCGACGAAACCGGCGGCGAGGGGCGCGCCGACTCCCGGGTGCACGACGGAGACTGTACCTTCGTTGGTTTCGAACTCGTAGATCGGATTTCGGCCAATTTCGCTTCGCAAGACGTACGTGACCGTGAGGACACCTTCGCCCTCCAACTGTTCGAGCAACTCGTTAAAGAAACAGAGCACCGCGACGCGGGGCACGTTCGCGCCACTGCGGTGCAGCATGTGCGCCTCCAGCACGCCCGGCTCGGCGAGGTCATCTTCGTGAAGGGGGAGGTCCACCGCGAAAATCTAGTTGGCGCTCGGATGCGATCGTTGCAACCAACCCAGTACCGGCACAATCGCGTTGATGTCCCCACGCACTTTGACACGACCATCCCGCAGCGCCGAGGCGCTGTCGGTCGTGCCATTCGACAGCGATGTTGCCTCGACGTAGGAGAGTTGGACGATGGCGTCGGCCGCGAGGTGGTCACCTGGCTCAACGCTCGCTCCTTCGGCACTCATCGTGAACGTAAGTGCGTGGGGAGAGGACTTGGGAGCGTCGGGGAATTCCAGCACGACGCGCACGATGGACGCGTCACTCTCCAAGGGGAGCGGACCGGCGTTGCGAAGCGTTTCGTTGAGTTGCGAGAACCACTCAGCCGAGAGGAAGTCCGCCACGAACTACGGGGCCGGCTGGATCGCCGCGTCGGCGGCCGACGTCTTTGTTCGGCGACGTATCTTTCGGCCGAGCCACGCCACGGGGTCGTAGTCGGCGTCGACGATTCGTTCTTTCAACGGGATAATTGCGTTGTCGGTGATGTGGATGTGCTCGGGGCAGACCTCGGTGCAGCACTTTGTGATGTTGCAGTAGCCGAGCCCCATTTCCTCGCGAATGAGTTCTCGGCGGTCGTTGGTGTCGAGGGGGTGCATCTCAAGTTCGGCGTAACGGATGAAGAACCGAGGACCGGCGTAGTGCGTCTTATTCTCTTCGTGGTCGCGAATCACGTGACAGACGTCCTGGCACATGAAGCACTCGATGCACTTGCGGAACTCCTGACCTCGTTCGACGTCCTCTTGGAACATCCGGTAACCACCTTCGGGCATGGGTGGGGGCAGGAGGGCCGGGACCTTCTTCGCCATCTCGAAGTTGAACGAGACGTCGGTGACGAGGTCACGGATGATTGGGAAGGTCTTCATTGGCGCGACGGTCACTGGACCATCGGGCAACTGGTCCATGCGCGTCATGCACATGAGCCGGGGCTTGCCATTGATCTCGGCCGAACACGAACCACACTTTCCGGCCTTGCAGTTCCAGCGACAGGCGAGGTCTGGCGCGTCGGTCGCCTGAATACGGTGGATCACGTCCAGGACGACTTCCCCCTCGTTCTGGCTCAGCGTGTAGTTCTCGAAGTCGCCGCCGGTCGCGTCGCCGCGCCAGACTCGAATGGTCACGTCGGCCATCAGTGTGCCTCCTCGAGCAGAGCTTTGAGTTCGTCGGGCATGGGTAGCAATGGAGACGGCGTCGCCGTGATGGGACTGTCCCAGTTGCCACCCTCGCTCGTGAGCGCGAAGTTGAACTTCGCGAACTCCGGGTCGGGGTTCGGGTAGTCCTCGCGCGTGTGACCACCGCGCGACTCCTTGCGCAAACTCGCCGCGAGCGCAGTGCTGCGAGAAACGGTGAGCATGGCGGGGAGGTCCGTCGCGAGGTTCCATCCGGGGTTGTAGGCGCGGCCACCCTTGACGGCAATGTTGCGCACGCGCTGGTTGAACTCGTCGAGCTTGTCCTTCGCCTCTTCGAGTTCTGGCCCATTGCGAATGATGCCCACCAACGACTGCATCATGTCCTGGAGATCGTGCTGGATGTCGTAAGGGTTCTCTCCCGTGGTGCGATCAAAGGGCGCGAGGGCCTCCTGCACTGCCGCTTCGGCCTCGGCCATATCGAAGGTCGTCGCGACGTCACCGGCCTCGATGTACTCAGCCGCACCCATACCGGCGCGACGTCCAAAGACCACGAGGTCGCTCAGTGAGTTGCCGCCGAGGCGGTTGGCTCCGTGAAGACCACCGGCCGCTTCGCCGGCCGCGAAGAGTCCCGGGACGGCCGTGGCAGCAGTGTCGGCGATGACCTGGACGCCACCCATGATGTAGTGACAGGTCGGACCGATCTCCATGGCCTCTCGGGTGATGTCAACGCCGGCCAACTCCATGAACTGGTGGTACATGGAGGGAAGGCGACGACGAATGAATTCGGGCGTCCTCCGCGACGCAATGTCGAGGTACACACCACCGTGAGGAGTGCCACGACCGGCCTTGACCTCTGCGTTAATCGCCCGCGCCACCTCGTCTCGCGGCAGCAACTCCGGTGGTCGACGCCCTGCGTCATGGTCTTCGTACCAGCGGTCGCCCTCTTCTTCGGTGTCGGCCGTCTCGGCGCGGAACATCTCGGGGACGTAGTTGAACATAAAGCGCTGGTTCTCCGAGTTGCGCAGCACGCCGCCGTCGCCGCGCACGCTCTCGGTGACGAGGAGTCCGCGAACGCTGTTGGGCCAGACCATGCCCGTGGGGTGGAACTGAATGCACTCCATGTCGATGAGCTTCGCGCCGGCCCACAGCGCCATTGCGTGCCCGTCGCCGGTGCCCTCCCACGAGTTCGACGTGAACTTCCACGATTTGCCGACACCGCCGGTGGCGATGATAACGGTCTTGGCTTGGAAGGTCACGAACTCGCCCGACGGACGCCAGTACGCGACGCAGCCCGCGATTCGCCCGTCATTGTCGTGCACCAGCTTCAAGACCTTGCACTCCATGAAGACGTCGGTGTCCATCGAGACGACCTTCTGCTGGAGCGTACGGATCAGCTCTAAGCCGGTGCGGTCGCCGACGTGCGCGAGGCGGGCGTAGCGGTGACCGCCAAAGTCGCGTTGGTTGATCTTGCCCTCTTTGGTGCGGTCGAAGAGCGCCCCCCACTGCTCGAGCTCCCAGACGCGGTCGGGCGACTCTTTGGCGTGCAGCTCGGCCATTCGATTGTTGTTGAGATATTTGCCGCCGCGCATGGTGTCACGGAAGTGCACCATCCAGTTGTCCTCGTCGTAGACGTTACCCATGGCGGCCGCGATGCCGCCCTCGGCCATGACCGTGTGGGCCTTGCCGAGCAGCGACTTGGTGATGATGCCGACGCTCAGCCCACGCTGCTTCGCCTCGATGGCCGCACGAAGCCCGGCGCCACCGGCTCCGATGATCAGTACGTCGTACTCGTGGTGTTCGTAGGCAGAGTCAGTCACTGAGATTCCTTCTAGAAAAGCTTGTAGTCGGTTAGTGCTCCCGATGCCACGAGGCGCACGTAGACGTCGGTGAACGCCACGAAGAGGAGCGAGGCCCACGCGAAGTTCATGTGTTTCGCATTGAGCGGCGTGACGAACTTCCAGAACCGGTAGCGAATGGGGTGCGCCTTGAAACTCTTCACGTGGCCACCACAAAGATGGCGGCAGGCGTGGCAGCTGAGTGAGTACATCCACAGCAGCACCGCATTCACGCAAAGCACGACGGTGCCGCCCGAGACGCCCCAGCCAATGCCCGGTTCGCGGAAAGCCTCCACCGCGTCAATCGTCAACAGCGTGTTGAAGACGAGACCGGCGTAGAAGAAGTAGCGGTGAAGGTTCTGCATGATCAGTGGGAACCTGGTCTCACCGGAGTAGGTGGCGTGCGCATCGCTCACGGCACAGGCCGGCGGCGACCACCAGAACGCACGGTAGTAGCTGCGGCGGTAGTAGTAGCAGGTGAGGCGAAAGCCGAGCGGAAAGATGAGAATCACGAGCGCGGGGGAGAGTCGGAACCAATCGAAGGCGAAGCCGGCCTTCGCTCCGGGAACGCAACTGCCCGCGATGCACGGGGAGTAGAACGGGCTGATCAGGTCGCGCCCAAAGGCTGCACCGACGTAGTAGTAGCGATTCTGGAACGCGGCCCACGTGGAGTAGATCACGAAGGCGGTGAGGATGGACACGGTGACGACGGGCTGCACCCACCATCGATCCTGGCGCAAGGTTGGAACATCGGGTCCACCGCGAGTGCCGCCCAGTACTACCTTTGTCGAACTCTCTACAGCGGACACACTCTCCCCTTGCTGCCTCGGCCTATTTCAAGCGCCCTGTCAATACTAGGCAGCAATACAAGTGCCTCCTGTTAGCTCATCCCTCTCGAAAACGACATCGGAGCCATATTTCATCGACTTAATCTCATTTTGGAATAGAAAGCATTCCTCTGGGACGAATCGACCGCATCATCATCGCTAGCCTTTCGTAATGCCGAATGAGATGTCTGACGATGAAGTGACGTCGGACGGCGTGAACGCACCGCCGGAGAAGACGCGCTCGGGACGAAAGATCGCAATTGAATGGGTAGTAATACTCGTGGTAGCGGTGACGGCCTCATTCCTGATCAGAACGTTCGCGATTCAAACCTTTGTTATCCCTTCGAAATCGATGAATCCAACCCTGCACGTCGGCGATCGGATTCTGGTCAACAAACTCAGCGTTGATTTCGGATCGATCAACGTCGGTGACGTCATCGTCTTCAAGGCACCGCCCCGCGAGCATTGCTCGGACGACGGAATTTCGGATCTGGTGAAGCGGGTGATCGGTCTCCCTGGCCAGCACCTCACGTCGAAGGGCAACACCAT
>DATCCA010000060.1:0-17369 GCA_036511575.1 Acidimicrobiales bacterium | reverse complement strand
GACGAGTGCGTGCTCCTCGAGGTAACCAATCGCAGCCCCCACCGAATCGCGGTGAGCCGAGACCACACCGGACGCGTGCTCGGGGTCGAGCGCCAACAAAATCGATATTGGCCGAGGTGCGGCGACCACGATGTCGTAACCCAGCACCGAAGATCGCTCCGTTGTGCGCAGCACACTCGCAACGTCGCGTGGATCTCGAGCGTCACCGTCACCACGCAGCCACCACCCGGGCCCGCCGCTTCGCAGTCCGTCGATCTCGAGGGCGGCGTCATTGGTGAAGTACGTAACGTCGTTCGAATGGCGCGCGAGTACTCGAAACATTGGACACCCCCAGGGGGCCCAACGGTCTCCCTACAGCTGCGCCGCAATCCTTTTAGCGAGTTCGTGACCCGCTTTGGCAAACTTCGAGGAAGCAACGACGGCACCTTCGCCTGCGCGAAGCATCAACTGGTCGAGAAAGGTCTCGTTCGACACACGGAATTTGACCGCGTGGCGACCGTCATCGAGCGTCAGCCACTGCGCGTTCGGCAGCGGTTCAAAGAGCCAGCGCAGCCACGCTTCAATGACGACAACCACTTCGTCACCCGCTTCGCCGACTTGGGTCAACCAGTTCACGACCGTGTCAACCGGCCGCGACTCAGTCGCGACCGATTTGGCGACGATGGCATTGATGCGGTCGACGCGAAACGTCCTCCACGACTGGCGCGTGCTGCAGTAGGCGCGCATGTAGGTGTGGCCATTGAGAACCTTGATTTCGCGCGGCTCGATGGACCGGGTGGTCGCTAAGTCACCGGTTGCCGACGTGTAGAGGATCTTGATCTGCTGGTGCTCCTCAACCGCTTCCGACACGTTCTTCAGCAACGTCTCATTGGTGGTCATCTCGACTTGGACGTAGGTGCTGGTCGCATCTTCGATCTTCTCAATCGCGGAAAGGATTGCCGGATCGCTGTAAACACGCGAGGCTTCGCGAAGGGCGATGTTCAGCTCGAAGAGGTCGCGCCACATGAACGCGGAGTGTTCCTCGGCCCCTTCAGGAAGGTCGCTGAAGTCCGCGCGGTACGTTGAGTCGTCATTGGCCTCGTTGTCCCAGTCGTCGCACTCCTTTAACACGTGGGCCGGAAATGACTCGGTGCCGTCTGTCGAGCCGGCCATTGGCTCAAGGGCCACTAGTCGATCCATGATGAATCGCACGTGCTCGGGGTCCAGAGAGAATCGCCTCGCGAGTTCGCTGATACGAAGTCCGTCTTCGGAGACGTAGACCGCGTGTAGGAGTTGCAGGGTCTGGCCGAGCACGTCGTTGGTCGAGGGTCCGACGAAGGTCATTTCCTCTGGCGACGGTGCCTTGCCTCGATTGACGCTCTTCAACCAGTCGCCGAGATCGGACTTGAGCGATTTGGGCGACTGCAGTCGAATTCGATCGGCGCCTTCGACCACGAATCGAAGTGCCGCACGGGGACTTTCAAAACTGAACCCGACTTCGACTTTGCCGTCCTTCTTCGTGGCCGCCAGCGCACCCGAATATTGACGCACGAGGAGGTCCGCGTAGTTCTCGTTGGTGGTCACGACCACGTCGAGCGGTGTCGGGGACCGAGAGAACTCCGGGCGCCACGCCTTGGCAATATCAACCGCTTCGGCGGAGGGTGCGAACACGTCGGGCAGCACGACCGGCATCGACGTCATGCGACTGAAGCGGTAGCCCTTGATCTCGTCGCCATCCTTGACCCGTGCAATGAGATAGGAGACGCCGTTGAACACATCGATGAGGAGCGGCTCAACGAGACGGGGCTTGTTGGCGCCGGACTGATAGTCAAAGGCCAACGCGCGATGCAGATTGAGTGCTCGCATGACCGGCGTGTAGTACATCGAGGACTCGAGGCCCCCATCACTCGCGGGGACTTCATTGAAAACGCTGAAGGCGCCGGACGCGCCGAAGCCGCAAAAACGCAGCGCGAGACGAACGACGCGCTCTTCGTCAGGGGTGAAGTACAGCAACGGCGCGTAGCCGCTTGACGGATCGATCCGGTAGCCAACACCACCGTCTTCCTGCGCCACGGTCTCGATCTCGAAGCCGAGTTCACGAATACGGGCCTTGTCGCGCTCGAATTTCTGGCGGACAGCGCCTTCGTTTCCCTCGTAGGCGGGGATCTTCTTTGGGCCCTTGGCAGAGACGGGGAACTCATCGATTTTGAGTTCGCGAACGATTTCGTCCTGACTCAGGGCGCCATACTGCCAGGCGCGTTGGAGCAGCAGGACGAGCGCAATGAGTCGTTCTCGACTTTGCTCAACCCCTCCACGAATACTGCTCATCAAACTCCCGTCGCTGTTGCACCTAAAAGGGTACAGGTCACGAAGTCGCGGTCAATTTCTTCGTCCAGGGTCAGTGTCAACCGATGCGCGAATACTGTCCACGTCAGCCCCGTGAATGGGCTCGACATGGACAGCGTCACTCAGGTGCGTGACAGACCGCTTCGACATTGTTGCCATCAGGGTCGCGGACGAAGGCAGCGAAATAGTCCGCCTGGTACTCCTCCCATACTCTTGGTTCATGGAGTACTTCGGCCCCGTGGGCCAGGGCGGCCACGTAGAACGCCTGCACGGCGGCTCGGTCGGGCGCCGTAAACGCCACGTGTGACTCGCGGAACCCTTCGCCCGTCGTTCGCGCGCCGATCCAAAAGTCGGGCATTGGAGGCGTCCCAAAGCCGATTACCTCGCCGAAGTCCATGACGCGCCCTCCCCCAATCGTTGCAAGGACAGCGTCATAGAACGTTGCACTTGCGGGAACATCGGCGCACTGAAATGAGATGTGGTCAATCATGAGCCCTTCATGTCATAGTGCTTGTCCAGACTCCACGAAAAACTGACGAGGTTAGTCTTTTGCGTGCTGGCCGTGGGCCGGATGTCGAAACGAAGGATTGATGAGACTATGACGCCGACGGCTCCTCACGACAGCAACGCCGCGGCCGCGAATATCACGAAGCGCATCAAGGAGCTGGGTGACTGGAGAGGTGCGACACTCGCCCAACTGCGACAGCTCATCCACGACGCCGACCCAGAGATCGTCGAGGAGTGGAAGTGGGTGAAGCCGACCAACCCGGGCGTGCCGGTCTGGTCCCACGACGGCGGCATTTGCACCGGCGAGTCCTACAAGGCAGTGGTGAAGTTGACCTTCTTTCGAGGAGCCGTCGTGAAAGATCCTAAGAACCTCTTCAATTCCAGTCTCGAAGGAAATGTGCGTCGGGCCATTGATTTCCACGAAGGCGAAAAAATAAACGGGGCAGCCTTTAAGCAACTCATTCGAGACGCGGTGGCGGCAAACCGAGCGGTACTTGCCGAAAGGGCTGCCAAGATCAAGAAGAAGTAATCGTCGAGGGTCGCAGTTCTGCCATAGTTACCTCGTCAAATGAAAATCCATTGGCGCGAGCCTGAGCGATTGTTATCTTGCTAGTGAAGACCCTTGTCAGCAGTGCTATCAAGTTCCTCTTCGCGGCGCCATGTTCCCGACCGACCACCTGACTTCTCCCAAAGAGCGACCTCTTCTATCGTCATCGTCCGGTCCGACGATTTGCACATGTCGTAGACCGTGAGCGCAGCCACGGTCACCGCCATCAGCGCCTCCATCTCAACACCAGTGCGATCGACGGTGTCGACACTGGCCTCCACATCAATGTGCGTATCGGCGATCGTAAAGTTAATGTGCACGTTGCCCACGAGGACTGGGTGCGACATGGGTAGAAGCATCGACGCCTGCTTCGCCGCTTGAATGCCGGCAACTCGTGCAGTCGCGAGGACGTCGCCCTTGTTCATTGCGTTGGCGGCGACGCTGGCCGTTGTCGTCGCGTCCATGTTGATTCGACAGCGAGCCAGCGCGCGTCGGGCTGACACCTCTGACGGGCCAATGTCGCGTGGGAATGCTCCACCACTTGCCGGACGTCGTAGTTGGTGGAAGTCGTCCACGGCGCAATGTTACTGATCACGCGGATGGTCCAAGAACGGTGGCGAGTAAACTGCTCAGGTCCACTGGCAGCACGGGAGTCACGCAATGCCGACCTACGAATACGAGTGCCAGGCCTGCCACGAGCGCCTCGAAGCCGTCCAGAAGTTCTCCGACACGGCCCTCACCACCTGCCCCAAATGCGGTGGCGAACTTCGCAAAGTGTTCTCCGCCGTTGGCATCGTCTTTAAGGGATCGGGCTTCTACAAGAACGACAGTCGAAGCACCGTAAAGTCGACCGCGCCCGCCACGAGCACGACGACCCCCGCTCCTGCCGCGTCGACCGACGCCAGCTCGACGCCCGCGGCCACGCCGTCATCGACCTCGACATCGACGTCGACGTCGTCCACTTCGTCCGACTAGGTACCTGAGACCGCGATATTTTCAATCGCGACGGTCTGTCCGGCGGCACTACCGGGCAACCACTCGAGATCGCTCCCGACGTAGACCACGTCGAGCAACATGCGCTGCAACGTCGACGCCACGGTGATCTCTCGCACGGGTTCGGCCAGTTGCCCGTCACGAATCATGAGACCGGTTACGCCGACAGAGAAGTCGCCCGAAACTGGGTTCACGCCAGAGTGCACGCCGATCAACGACTCCACGAAGACGCCGTTGCCGACTCGTCGAAAGATTTCAGCTTGATCGAGCTCACCGGGGATGAGTTGGAGCGCACGACACCCCGCCGACGGAGAACCGGCGATGCCGCCGCGCACGGCGCTTCCGGTGGATGCGGTGCCCGCTCGGCGAGCTGAGACAGTGTCGTAGACGAAGGCTTGTAATTGACCCTTCTCGATGAGCACGTTGCGCCGGCAGGCGAGTCCCTCCCCGTCAAAGACGCTGGCGGCGAAGTGACGCGAATCGGTCGGGTCATCGAGCAACGTGAAAATGGGCGCGGCGACCATCTCTCCCACGCGGTTCGCGAAAAACGAACGACCACGCACGACGGCCTCGCCGCTGAGGGCGCCTCCGATGATCGCAAAGAGTGTTGCCGCGGTACGCGGGTCAAAGACGGCGGTGGTTTTGAACGACGCCGGCTTGACTGCACCCAGCATGCGCGTCGCTCGACGAATCGCGTCGCGGGCGGCCTTTTCTACGTCGAGGTCACTCGGAGAGCGTCCCGCGGAGAGGCCCCAGCCGGTCTGATCGTCGGAGCCATCATTCGCAATCGCCTCAACGGACACGTAGGCACCGGTGCGCGCGTACGACGCCTTGATGCCCGTCGTAGAGACGATCGCGGCCTCCGCGACGTAGTCCGAGTAGTTCGCCGAGTCGACCTGTCGGATTCGCGGGTCGCCACTACGAACGAGACGCTCCAGTTCAATAGCCATGGCAATCTTGTCATCAAGCGACGTATTCGCGACGCCGGGATCGGTCAACTCGAGTGCGACTGCGGGCACGCCATCGGGGCGCGCGAAGGCGGTGAATTCGTCCTCGGTTGCGAATCGGGCGTTGTCACGGGCCTCGCGAAGCGCATCCATAATTGCCACATCGTCGAGGGAACCGGCCCATGCCGTGCCGACCTGTGCGCCGCTCGCTCCGTCGCGCAGAACCCGAATGCCAATGCCCGTTGACGTTGCGTTGGTGAGCTCTTCAATCTCGCCTTGGTAGGACTGGACCTCGGTGTCGACACCGCTCGCTAAGTAGACCTCAATCTCTTCTGAGCCCTTCACGGATTCCAGGATGCGTACGGCCCGTTCAATGAGGTCGCTCACGCCGCCGCCCCGCCAATGGTGACGCCCGTTAGACGCATCGTCGCTTGACCGCAACCAACAGGCACGCTCTGACCGTTCTTACCGCACGTGCCCGGCGTCATGGAGAAGTCAGTCGCGACGGCATCAACGCGCTGCAGGACGTCGGGACCGTTGCCAATGAGATTGCAGTCGCGAAGCGGTGCCGTGATCTTGCCGTCCTCGATCATGAACGCCGCGGTCATACCAAAGACGAAGTCGCCGGTCGCCGTGTTCACCTGTCCCCCGCCCAGTTGGGCGACGTAGACGCCGTAGGGCGTCTGCGCGACAATCTCGTCGGCATCTGACTCTCCAGCCAAAAGGTAGGTGTTGGTCATGCGAACCATGGGCAGATGTTGGTAACTCTGACGTCGGCCATTGCCCGAAGAGAGTCGGCCCTCCTTGCGCGAGCGCAGGTAGTCCCACATGTAGTCGGTCAGTACGCCGTTCTCAATCAAGACGTTGCGCGCGCCGGGTCGTCCCTCATCGTCGAGTGCGAGGTAGCCCCACTCTCCTTCGACCGTGCCGTCATCGACGAGTGTCACGAGTGGACTCGCGACCTGCTGACCGACTTTGCCCGCGTACACCGACGCCTGCTTCAAGATGGCGTCGGCCTCAAGACCGTGTCCACAGGCTTCGTGGAACAAGATGCCGCCGGATCCACCGGCCAGGACCACGGGCAGGTCGCCCGATGGTGCCGGGCGCGCGTCGAGTTTGGTGATTGCTTGGCGAGCCGCGCCTCGCGCCGCTTCGGCCACGGCTTCGCCGCTCAGGAGCTCGAAGCCACGGGTTCCGGCGATTGGCCGATAGCCGGTCTGCATGCCGGTGTCGCCCGTTGCGATGCAGGTGACATTGAAGCGGGTTCGTACCTGATGGTCCGCGGCGAAGACGCCCTCGGAGTTCGCAACGACAAATCGCCGCGACGAATCGCCGAGCGCAACGGAAACCTGGGTGATGGTTGAACCTTCGGATCGCGCGGCGTCGTCGGCGAGCTTCATTAATTCGATCTTGCGAGACTTGTCAACATCCTTGGGCAGCATCGTGGCGACACTGGCGTGGTTAATCAATGGACCGAGTGCAATCTCGCGCACGCCCCCTCCCCCATGACGCGCGACCGTGGCGGCAGCCTGCGCGGCGGTGAGCAGGCCACGTTCGGACAGGTCAGCGGTATGTGCGAACCCCGTTGTTTCGCCGACCACAACGCGGATACCGGCGCCGCGGTCGCGTCCCGAACTCAGCTCCTCGACCCGGCGCTGGTCGAGCATCGCCGAGGACGTCGAGCGATCTTCGACGAAAACTTCCGCGAATTCACCACCTCGACCCATCGCTTCGCCCAATACTCGTTGCAGTACATCGTGCTCAACCAGAGTGGATTCCATGCCAGCGAGCGTAGTTGGCGACCCTTAGTGCGCTGACGTCACTTCTGTCCCCATGGGTAGGCTGATGAGGTGATTCTGCCGTCCATTGAAACACCCGAAGACCTCCAGAACCTTTCCTACGATGAACTCGATCAACTGAGTGAGGAGATCCGCCAGTTCATCATCGAGACGGTCACCACCAACCCGACTGGCGGTCACCTCGGCTCCAACCTCGGCGTCGTGGAGTTGACCTTGGCCCTGCATCGCGTCTTTGACTCACCCCGGGACATCCTTCTCTGGGATACGGGCCACCAGGCCTACGTACACAAACTCCTGACCGGTCGACGCTACGGCTTTAAGAACCTTCGCCAACGCGGCGGACTGTCGGGCTACCCGAATCGTTCCGAGAGCCAACATGACTGGATTGAGTCCAGTCACGCCTCGACGGCGCTCTCCTACGCCCACGGCCTCTCGGTGGCGCTGCAACAGCGAAAGGAGCTCATCGGTCATGGTGGCAAGCGCCACGTCGTGGCAGTCGTCGGCGACGGCTCCTTAACGGGCGGTATGGCCTACGAGGCGCTCAACAATCTCGGCCACTCCAACCAACGCGTCGTCATTGTCCTCAACGACAATGGCCGAAGCTACGCGCCGACCATCTCCAAGCTCTCCGGATCGCTCACCGCACTGCGACTTAACAAGACCTACCTCACAATGCGTGGTCGCATTCGAAAAACCGTTCCGCACCTTCCGCGCGTTGGTAAGGCCGCGTATCTCGGCATCGACGGCTTCACGTCGGTGGTCCGCGAGATGGTGACGCCCCACACCTTCTTCGAGAACCTCGGTGTTCGCTACGTTGGCCCCATCGATGGACACGACCTCGAGTCGCTCGAGAACACGATCAAGAGCGCGGCGCAGTGGGATGGTCCAATCGTCGTGCACGTGCTCACCACCAAGGGTCTCGGTTACGACCCAGCCATCGACGACGACATGAAGATGCACGACTTCAAACTGCCCGCGCGCAAAGAGGACGAGGACGATGCACCACAGTCGTTCACCCAAGCCTTCTCCGATTCCATCGTGGCCTTGGCGAGTGCCGACGACCGCATCGTGGCGATCACCGCTGCGATGGCTGGGCCCACGGGACTCCTCAACTTCGAAGCCCAGTTCCCCGATCGCTTCTTCGATGTCGGCATCGCCGAGCAGCACGCGGTGACCGCGGCGGCCGGCATGGCCATGGGTGGCCTCAAACCCGTGGTCGCCATATATTCCACCTTCTTTTCGCGTGCCTTCGACCAGGCGCACCTCGACGTCGGACTGCTGAACCTCCCCGTCGTCTTCGTCTTTGACCGTGCCGGTGTCACGGGCGACGACGGTCCGAGCCACCACGGGCTCCTCGACATGGCCCTCTGCCTCGCCATCCCCAATATGACAGTCTTCGCCCCGTCGTCGGCCGAAGAAGTGCCGGGCATGCTCGCGACCGCACTGTCGATGACAACTCCGACGGCTCTTCGATTCCCCAAAACGTTGCCCAAGCCCTTCGATGCAAAGGTCGGCGATGGTCTCGAGGCACGCGAGGTCGTCCGTGGCGACGGATCGTTGTGCGTGCTCGCCGTAGGAAAGATGGCACCCGCCGCCTACAAGGCACTGTCATTAATGGGCGAGGAGGCCAAGCGCGTCACGCTGTACGACGTTCGAGTCTTGCCACCAGATCCGTCAATGATCGATGCGGCGCTTGACCACGAACGCATCATGACGATTGAAGATGGCACACGACACGGCGGCGCCGGGTCGCTGATGGTCTCGGCGGTGCGCAGTCGCGCGCAAGACCTCTCTCGCCCTTTCCCGACGACGCGAATTCTTGGGACCCCGCGCGCGTACCTCGAACAGCACCGGCCCGACAAGTTGTTGGCGGAACTCGGTCTTGACGCTGAGGGACTTGCCGCAGCGTTCGCGAGACTCCTCGCCGACAAGCCCGAATTTGCGCCATTACTACCCGAGTCACCTCGCCCGAATTACTCGTAGTCGTTCGACGCACGTCCAAGTGACGTTAGATTCCGAGCATGACCTACGACGTGGAAAAGACTGACGCGCAGTGGCGCGAAGAGCTTGAACCGGAGCGCTACGCCGTGTTGCGAAAGGCGGCAACCGAACCGCCCTTTACGGGCTCCTTGTTGCACGTCGACGCCGACGGCGTGTTCACGTGTGGCGGCTGCGGGCAGCACCTTTTCACGAGCGAGCAGAAGTTCGACTCGGGTTGCGGTTGGCCGAGCTTTGATGCCTGCGAGCCGGGCACGATACTTGAACGCACGGACCGGTCGCTGTTTCGTTCGCGCACCGAGATTCTCTGTTCGAAGTGCGGCGGTCACCTTGGACACGTCTTCAACGACGGACCTACATCGACCGGTCTTCGCTACTGCGTGAACTCTCTCGCCGTTGATTTTGACGAGTCCAAGGGTTAGACGTCGAGGAATCGTCGAATCGCAATGGCCGATCCGACTGATCCGATAAGGACTCCGACGATCAGGACCACGGCATTGGTTCCCACGAGCGCGCTGGTATCCAATTGAAACTCGTTATGCAGTGGGTACCACGTGTGCAGCGCGGTCACCGCACCGATCGCCACCGCCGAACCGAGGAGACCTTGAATGAAACCTTCGGTGATGTAGGGAATACGGATGAACCAATTTGTCGCGCCGACAAGCTTCATTACCGACACTTCTCGGCGACGAGCGAAGATCGCCATTCGAATCGTGTTGAGAATCAGTACCGTGGCCGAGAGGAGCAGCACCCCAGCAAGTGCGAGGAAGACGATCTGCAAGATACGAATCGCTCGATTCATCTCACGAATCTGTTGCACCGGTGCAGTGACCGTGAGAACGCCCGGCTGATTCGAGAACGTTGACTCCACCGTGAACGCGTCGGACGGCACCGTGGGCACACACGTGTATTTGGTGGGCATCTCGCTCACGCGAAGAATGCTCGACTCCGAAGGTTGCAATTCGCTCTTCATCTCAGCGAAGTCCTGGGCCTTCGTGTGGTATTTGCAGTTCTTCACCAGCGGCAAAATCGCGAGCTGTGACTGCACGTTGGCGATTTCTCCGGTCGACGCCTTGGGCTGCATCCAGATGCTCACGCGAGTGCCTTGCTGCCATGTCTGGGACGCCTGGGCGGCACTCTGCTTGAGCAGCAGCGCCGATCCAACCAGCGAGAGCGACACGGCGACGGTCAGAACTGCGGCAATCGTCATCATTCGGTTACGCCAAAGGTTGGAGAAGGTCTCCTTGACGGCGTAACGCAGGTACACGCGCATCAGATGGCCACGCCCTCGTCGATGCCGTAGACGCCGCGAACTTGGTCACGAATCATCTCACCGCGGTCGAGCTCAACGACGCGCCGGCGCATGCGGTCCACGAGCGTTTTGTCGTGCGTCGCCATGACGACCGTCGTACCGGTGCGATTAATCCGTTCGAGTAGGGCCATGATCGACTCGGAGTTCGCCGGGTCGAGGTTCCCCGTTGGTTCGTCCGCCAGCAGAATGAGGGGTCGATTCACGAACGCTCGTGCGACCGCGACGCGTTGTTGCTCACCGCCGGAGAGTTCACCGGGCAAGCTCTTGGACTTGTCCGTGAGACCGACGAGATCGAGGATCTGAGGTACCTGGGAGTCGACGGTCGTACGCGGACGTCCGATGACTTCGAGCGCGAAGGCAACGTTCTCAAAGACGGTCTTGTTGGGCAGGAGTCGAAAGTCCTGAAAGACGCAGCCAATGTTGCGTCGAAGGTAGGGAACACGCCACTTGGGCAGTTCGCCAATATCGCGCCCGGCCTCGAGGATTCGGCCCTGGTCGGGTAGTTCCTCTCGAAGGAGGAGTCGCAGGAATGTTGTCTTGCCCGAACCCGAGGCACCCACGAGGAAGACGAATTCACCCTTTTCGATGTCGAGGGAGATGTCCTTGAGTGCCGGCGTGCCGTTCTTGTACGTCTTTGAGACATTCTCAAAACGAATCACGCAACACCCCCTCGGGCAACTAGTGGTGGTGCTTTGAAACCACGATGTACGTGGACTATTCTAGTTTGGCGAAATCGCAATGTTGTGACAGGAAGCCCTTGCGTTACAGGGCTCTCAAGATTCTTACGATGTTGACCTCTGACGACGCAGTTCCGCTTGCATGAAATCATCGAGGTCGCCGTCGAGGACCGCGTCGACGTTGCCCGTCTCGAAATCGGTGCGGTGATCCTTCACGAGTTGGTAGGGCGCCTGCACGTAACTGCGAATCTGCGATCCCCACGCGTTGTCACCCCGGTCACCACTGAGCGCGTTCATCTGCGCCTGGCGCTCGGCGCGGGCGCGCTCGGCCAACTTCGCCTCGAGGATTTGCATTGCTCGCGCACGGTTCTGGTGCTGACTTCGTTCGTTCTGACAGCTGACGACGATGTTGGTGGGCAGGTGGGTGATGCGAATCGCCGAGTCGGTCTTGTTGACGTGTTGACCGCCGGCGCCCGAAGAGCGATACGTGTCGATTCGCAGGTCCTTTTCATCGATCTCGACTTCGGACGCGTTGTCTTCCAACAATGGCGTGACGTCGAGGCTGGCGAAACTTGTCTGACGGCGTGCCTGGGAGTCGAAGGGACTGATACGCACCAATCGGTGCACACCACGCTCCGCCGACATCCAGCCGTAGGCGAAGCGACCTTTCACGATGAACGTCGCTGACAGAAGTCCCGCCTCTTGTCCTTCGGTTGCTTCATCGATTTCGACACCGAAGCCGCGTCGTTCGGCCCAGCGCGAATACATACGCAACAGCATCTCGGTCCAGTCCTGCGCGTCCGTGCCACCGGCGCCGGCGTGCAGTTCAACGATCGCGTCATTGGCGTCGTAGGGGCCGCTGAAGAGACTCTGAATTTCGAGTGCCGCCAGTTTCGATTCGAGCGCGGCGATGGTCGAGGTGAGTTCATTGAGCAGCGACCAGTCGGCGTCTCCCGAACTCAGCGCCTCACGCGAGAAGTCGACGAGGACGACACTGTCGTCGAGGGCGGCGCGCAGTTCATCGAACTGTTCGAGGTCGTTTGAAAGTCGCCCGAGTTCGGTGGTTACCTCGCGCGCGTTGTCCTGGTCGTCCCAGAGGTTCGGGTCCGCCACGAGTTCGCTCAAGACCGCGTGACGCTCTCGACTGGCGTCGATCTTTAGGTACTCGCGCGCGGCACTCCACCTCGACTCGAGGTCCTCCAGTGTGCTGAGGGCCTCGCGAAGGGTATTTTCGGCCTTAGGGTCGGCCATGGCACTGCTTGAACTTCTTGCCAGAGCCGCACCAGCACGGCTCGTTGCGACCAATCTTGTCGCCTTGCTTAGGGAGGGGCTTGGCTGGTTGCCCATGCGCCGGCAACTCTGTGGCTCCAGGAGCGACCGCATTGACGTTCGTCTGCGCCCGTTCTAGACCCCGATCGTTCTCTGGCTCGGGCGTCACGGCCTCGACGTGCGTGATGTAACGCACGAAGTCGCGGTCGACGTTGCCGAGGAGTTGCTCGAAGAGGAGGTAGCCCTCCTTCTGCCACGCGGTCAGTGGATCTTGTTGGGCGACTTGACGAAGGTGGATGCCGTCACGCAGGTAGTCCATGTCCGAGAGGTGGTCGCGCCAGCGTTGGTCGAGGATCTGGAGCATGACGTCGCGCTCGATCTCCTTGGCGGTGTCGATGCCACCGGGGAAGCCCTCGCTCTTCGCTTCGTACTGCGCGATTGCTTCGTCGATGACGACGGCGAGAATATCGTCGCGGTCTTCGTACTCACTAAGGGCATCCGCGTTGAGCGTCGTCGGATAGAAGTTCACCAACTCGGTGATGAGTGCGTTCAGGTCCCAACCTTCCGCGAACTCACCCTCGAGCTGTTCGTCGACGACGTAGGTGAGGATCTCCTCGATCATGACGAGCGTCGCGTCGTGCATGTCCTCACCGTCGATGACCTGTTGGCGACGGGCGTAGATGACCTTGCGCTGTTCGTTCATGACCTCGTCGTATTTAAGGACGTCTTTACGAATCTCCGCGTTTCGACCTTCGACCGTGTTCTGCGCACGCTCAATGGCCTTGGAGACCATCTTCGCTTCGATCGGCAGGTCGTCGGGCATCGTGCGGTCCATGACCCACGACACTGCCCCGGTTGCGAAGAGTCGAAGCAGTTCGTCTTCGAGCGACAGATAGAAACGACTCTCACCGGGGTCGCCCTGTCGACCAGAACGTCCGCGGAGCTGATTGTCAATACGACGAGAGTCGTGTCGCTCAGTGCCAAGCACGTACAGTCCGCCGAGTTCGCGAACTTGGTCACCCTCTTCGTCGCACATGGGCTTGAACATCGCGAGCGCTGCTTGGTAGGCAGCGTCGAACTCTTCTGACTCGGGCGCGAAGCCCCGGCTCTGCGCTTCGCGGCGTGCGAGGCCTTCGTAGTTGCCACCGAGCACGACGTCAACGCCTCGACCGGCCATGTTGGTGGCCACGGTGACGGAGTGCTTGCGTCCGGCCTGCGCAACGATCTCGGCCTCGCGAAAGTGCTGCTTCGCGTTCAGGACCTCGTGCGCGATGCCGGCCTTAGAGAGTTCGCGAGAAAGCAGTTCGGATTTCTCCACTGACGCGGTACCGAGGAGCACGGGCTGGCCAAGGTCGCTGCGTTCGCGCACGTCGTCGACGATCGCGCCGAACTTCGCGGCCTCCGTCTTGAAGATGAGGTCTGGCTCATCCAAACGAATGAGCGGCTGGTTCGAAGGAATCGGAACGACCGAGAGTTTGTAAGTGTTGCCGAACTCTGCAGCTTCGGTCTCGGCCGTACCGGTCATGCCGGAGAGCTTCTCGTACAGACGGAAGTAGTTCTGCAACGTGACGGTCGCCCAGGTGTGATTCTCCTCCTGGATTCGGACCCGCTCCTTGGCTTCGACGGCCTGGTGCAGTCCGTCGGACCATCGTCGTCCGTCCAGGGTCCGGCCCGTGAACTCGTCAACGATTTTGACGTCACCCGCGTCCACCAGGTAGTCCTTGTCGCGGTGGAAGAGTTCCTTGGCGCGCAGCGCCTGACCCAACTGATGCACGTAGTTCGTCGCGACCGCGTCGTAGAGGTTGGAGACACCGAGTTGCTTCTCGACCTTTTCAATACCGGCCTCAGTCGGCACGACGGTCTTCTTTTCTTCGTCGACCTCGTAGTCGACGTCACGAGTGAGCGACCTCGCGATTGACGCGAACTGGTAGTAGAGCTTGGTGACGTCCGACGCCGGGCCCGAAATGATGAGCGGCGTCCGGGCTTCGTCGATGAGAATCGAGTCGACCTCGTCGACGATCGCGTAGTGATGTCCGCGTTGGACCATGTGCTCACGACGTGAGGCCATATTGTCGCGCAAGTAGTCGAAGCCGAACTCCGTATTCGTTCCGTACGTGACGTCGCAGTTGTACGCCTCACGCTTCTGTTCGAAGTCCGAGAGATCCGGACCTACGCGACCAACGGTGAGGCCGAGGAAACGGTGCAATTGGCCCATCCAGTTGGCGTCGCGGGTCGCCAGGTAGTCGTTGACGGTTACCACGTGCACCCCTTCGCCGGCCAGGGCGTTCAGATACACCGGCAGCGTCGAAACCAACGTTTTCCCCTCGCCGGTCTTCATTTCAGCGATCCAGCCGAAGTGCAGCGCCATGCCACCCATCAACTGGACGTCGTAATGACGCTGCCCGAGTACGCGCGTTGCGCCTTCACGAACGACAGCGAAAGCCTCGAGGAGGAGGTCGTCGAGCTCTTCGCCCTGGGCGAGGCGCTCACGGAACTCAGTCGTCTTGGCGCGAAGCTCTTCGTCAGTGAGAGCGGCCATTTCGTCGGCCAATTCGCCTATCGGCGGGACGAGTTCGGCGAGCTGGCGCACGCGCTTGCCTTCACCGGCCTTCAGAATCTTGCTAAATACACTCATGTCTTGTCGTACTCTACCGGTCTCAAACGCCATTTCATTTGGGCTGCGAGTGCTGACCTGGTCTTTTACCCCACACTTGCCTGCAGCGGTGTCCGTGCAACGCGCTAGCAGCACGAGGCTCTCCAGCGACAATGTCACACACTTCACTGGCTCCCACAGCGACCACTTTGGCCACCACAAGGCAGGACTTACTTCTAAACCGCGCCATGCTCAGCGTCCATAAGACGCCTTACGTGGGTCGTTTCGCCCGCGACTGGCATCGACTTTCAACCACAAACCACTCGCAGCCCAGGAAACATTGTAACGGCGCTTCGCTCAGGTCGTGGGGCGCAGCACGAGCACCACGCACAGACGCAGTCCCAACACCAGAACAGCCAGCGGCACCAGGATTCGACGCCATCCGCGCGCGGTCTGCCATTCGAAGCGTAAGGCGCCTCGATGATGCGCAATAAGCATGGCTCGCGGCGCACGCGCGCGCGAGACGCCTTCTATATGGGTCACTAATGCGTCACGGGTCACGGCAACGCCGTAGCCGTGCTCACGGATCTGCCAACACAGCGCCATGTCCTCAGCGAACATGAAATAGCGCTCATCGAATCCGCCGACTGCTTCGAAGACCTCTCGTCGCGTGAGGAAGAAGGCACCCGACACCCAGTCGACGGACCCGTCGGCCCTCGGAGAGCGGTACCTACGAGTGGCGGGGTTCTTCGGCCATACCGGCGCCAGAAGCGCGTGCAGACCAGCGAGCCAGAAGTTCGGGAAGACCCGCTGGGAGGGATAGACACTTCCATCGGGTCGCACAATCTCGGGGCCAACGATCGCCACATTCGGATGCTCGTCGAGGTATCGCACGAGCGCGTCGATCGCCCCCGCGTGCACGACGACATCGGGATTGGAGACAAGTAAGTACGTCCGTTTCGGTGCGGCCGCGACTCCGCGATTCACCCCACGCCCGTAGCCAAGGTTGAGCTTGGGAACAACGAGGACGACGTGCTGACCCGAAAGCGACGGCAACGTCGATCCCTCGTCGCCGTTTTCGACCACCACTATGTCGGTCACGCCGTTGGCGTGGAGCGAATCAACACAGTTGTCGAGCGCGGCACCCGCGTGAAAATCGACGATAACCGCCGCGACGTCCGATGCCACCTCGCTCATAATCGTTCCTTGACGAGTGCTCCGCGGTCGCGCACGAGGCGAGCGACACCGTCGCGCCACGCGGGCATTGCCCGCCACGCCGCAGCAAACTTCTCAGTCGCGAGATCGCTTCGGATTGGTCGCGCCGCGAGTGGAGGGGGATCGAGATCGCTCGTCGCAATAGCGGTCGCGAAGTCGTCGCCGCGCCCGCAGAGTTCACCAACAAAGTGCGCAACCTCAAACCACGTCGTGGTCCCCTCGTTCGCGACGTGCCATGTCCCGCCCGGACGCTCGCGCACGAACGTGGCGATCGCTCGGGCGAGATCGCTCGCCACGGTGACCGTGCCGGTCTGGTCATTGACGAACCGAACGTTCGCGCCCGATGACGCTCGCTCGGCGATGACGTGCACGACGTTCTTACCCCGAACGCCCATCACCCACGAGGTGCGCACAATCGTGTCCTCGCTCGAACAGAGCAACTCGCCGGCACGCTTCGATGCGCCGTAGACATTCAGGGGATTGGTGACGTCGTCCTCGACGTAACCCGCGCCCTTGTTACCGTCAAACACGTAGTCGGTCGAGATTGAAATCAGATGAGCGCCGAACTCCTTGGCGGCGATCGACATGGCTTCGGTACCGGCCGCATTGACGGCGAAACAGACATCCTCTTCAATCTGTGCGCGGTCAACGGCGGTGTACGCAGCGAGATGGACAATGACGTCGGGTCGGGCCGCGCCCACGGCGCGGTGCACCGCGTCAGCGTCGCTGACGTCGAGCTCGTGGTGGCTCAGACCAAGCACGTCGAACTCGTCAGGGCCGATTACGCGCCCGTCGGGTCGATACAGCGGGTCTCCCCCGAGTGGCGTCAGCCCCGCGAGCACATCGAGCACATCGAGGCCGACTTGCCCCGAGGCGCCGGTGATCATGACGCGCGTCGCACGACTCACGTTCTTGACCCGTCGTCAGGTCGCACGTGGACCACGTCACCAACGGAAAATGCGATCTCGTCACCGTCGACATCGAGCACCAACTGGCCCATGTCATCGATCGACGTTGCGGTACCAACAAGGGCGCCACTTCGTTGCTCGACGCGCACTCGCTGGCCCAACGTCGCCAACGCCCGTACGTACTCCTCGCGAAGCTGGACTCGACCCTCCGCTGAATCAAGGCGTACACGTCGCGGCTCGAGTTCGTCGAGAAGTATGTCGAGGAGGGCCGGCGCGCTA
>DATCCA010000059.1:0-16990 GCA_036511575.1 Acidimicrobiales bacterium | reverse complement strand
ATCGGGGACCTCCTCTTGTACACCAATACTGGACCCACGCTGAGTTCGTGGACGACGCTCGACGTCACCACTCTGACGCAGGCGCCCAAAGTCGTTGGCACACTCGCCATGGCGTACAACTCGACGTCCGCCGACGTGGCTGCCCTGACGAGCACCGGTTCCGTCGAGTTGTTCAGTACGCCCACCCCGGCGTTGATTTCGCTCACCAGCCGCACCTCCTTGCCCGCCCCGGTGTGGGGCGCCCTCAACATCACCGGTGTCGCGACCGGTGCGCCGCCCCTCAGCGGTTCGATCTTCGTGAGCGCGTCGCCGACGCAGGTCACCATCGACGGACAGGCCGCCAACTGGGGCGACCTCTTCGCCCTCTCCAACGCGACTGGTTCACCAACGTGGAGCGCCACGGACGTGTCGGCCACCGGTGGTTCGTCGGCGCGCACCGTGGGCGGCTCGATCACCGGCATTCAAGTTGGCACGACGTTGACGCTCTACGCCGCCGGAGTCAGCTCACCGCCGCCCGAAGGCGTGGGGGTCTACGCCATCCCTTCGGCGAAGTGGGGCCAGGCCATCACCGACGGATGGCCCATCGTGAGCGAAACCGGGGCCCTGGGGACCCAGAGCGCCCCGTGGGTTGGCTTTACTTCGACCAAGAGCGTCGCGAGTTCACCCGACTTCTTGATGGGTCAGAGCATTTACAACTCTCACAAACGCGTCACGTGGCTCTCGTTCTGGACCGTCAGCGGACCACTCAAGTCAGAAACGCTACAGCCCTCGACCTATTACGACCACGGTTTCGCGGCCGGCGTCTGGGTCGCGACGCAAATCGATCAGTACCGCGGACTCGGTGTCGGGCTGAAGCCGGACTGGGTCATCTTCGACCCCGAGGGCTACCCCGACAATCACTCGGGCCTCGATGCACCGGGTGGGTCATCGACGGCGACGCTCACGAAGTATGGCTCATACTGGAGCTCAATGTTGAAGGGCTGGGCCGCCGGCATCGCCTCGGTCGATCCGACGCTCAACGCGGGCGTGTACGCGAGTCAGTCCGAGTACCGCAACTACAACCTCGTCACGCAGTCGATGCCCGTCTTCGTAGCCGTGGCCTTTGGTAACGGCGGTCCGCTGCCCGTCGCGGGCGCGAGCGGATCGAACATTCGCGGCTTCATCTCCTTCAGTGCCAGCTGTTCGCCAGTCGCGACGCTCCAGCAAGAGGAAGCGACACTGCTCAACCCACCATGGTCCGGACAGTTCAACACGTTGCAGTTCAACGCCGGCGTCTACTGCCCACCCGCGTCGCCCTAGATTGTCTTCATGAGCGATGCCAGTGACACCAGTGAATCGAGCGATGCTGACGCCGACAAGGCGCAGGATCTCAAGAGTCGTCTGAAGCAGTTCACCCAGCCCCTCGTTGACAACCTCGACACGCGTCTGCGTGAGCAAGTGGACCGTCGCGTTGACGAAAAACTCGATGATCGTGTTCGAGCATTGGTCGAAGAGGAACTGGCGGCCCGGTTGTCGGTCATCGAACGCGCTATTGCTGACATTGATCGCAGCCTGAAGGAACTCCAGGGGCGTAGCGAAAGCTAGGGCTGTTTGTCCGTTGGCGTCTGAGCGGCGCGTCGTTCGCGGTCACGTCGAACTGCCCAGCGCACGATGAAGACGACGAGCACGAGCATCGCCGCAACGAAGACAGAGAAGACCGCGGCGAACACACCCAAATGTTAGTGGTGTCACAGGGCGCGACGACAATTGTTCCATGACGACGTTGCTTGAATCCTCTCCGATCAGCGTTGTCGACGCACTGCGAGGCGACCGCACCAAGCGCCCCCTCATCGACACCGCGAGTGCCGCGGGACTTCGTTCGCTCCTCGATGACGGCATCTACGAAGTCATCGGAGCCGAACGCCTGACGACGCCACTGGTGTTGCGCGCCTCGTCGCTGCACCAACGTCCCGCGACGACTGACATCATGACGTCGGGTACGGGACGGCTTCGCGGCGTCCTCGTCAGTCAGATTCTTCGACTGCTGAGCGTCGGTGTATCGATCGACCACGCCTTCGACGACGCACTCTGCGCATGGCGCGCTGAAGTCGGCACCAACGATCTGCTCGAGCACCTCGACCAACTCGACGACGACGAGCGCGCTCGTCTGGCCACCGATCTGGATGCTCACTGCGTCACGCTGTCGCGCGCGCTGGGCGAGATCCCGGCTCGGTGGCGTCCGAGAAGTGCGGCGCGCGCAATCCAACGACTTGCCGGTGGGAACGTTGTGCTTCGTGACGTCGTCGACCTCGTGATCGGCAACACAACGAGCGACGTTGCCTCAATTGCCCTCTTCGATGTGACCACGTCCCCGCTCGGCGAAGGAGCCGAGCGAACGATGCGCTACCACGCATTAGTCCAGACGCTTCGAACGTCAACGATGCCGCTTCGCACGTGCACATTCTCCACCGCGACCGGCGAGCTGTGGGTGCGCGACGTCGACTACTCACTGCTCGCACGAAGTGTCGATGAGGTGTTGTCGTGCGTGCAGGACCTCTGGAGTGCTCGATGACTTCGTTGTTGCATCGCCGTCTCACCGACGAGTACGTCAATGAGCTCATCGAAAGTGCGCCGTGCGCCGTCGCCCAGTTAACCGACGCCCACCGCCGCTCATTGACGGCCCGATTCCGCGCCGTGGCTACCCCGGGTCATCGCCGCCTGGACGCGTGGTCGGTCGAGCAGGCCGGCCAACGCGGCCGAGCGTTTCGTTGGGCGCCGGCAACGGCGCGACGGGTCCTGGGAAACGCGGCGCTACGACGAGTCGCGGTCCAGCCACTCACTACCATCACCGGTGCCGTTCGTGATGAGTTGGCCGACCAGATGCTTCGTGCCGCCTCGGGCTACGCCCGCGATGGTTCACTTTCGTACTGGCTGGCGTCGGCGCCGCATCCAGTACTTGGTCTGGTCACTGCCGAAGCGGTGAATTGGGCGACACAGCTGCAAGAGATCACTGAAGGGATTCACGCAGACTGGTCGGTCGCGCCCAGCGACGCCTACTACGACGTCGCGTCCGCTCGAACGACACTTCGAGCCCGTCGCGACGTCGTCATCGACCGTGACGACACGCGTGTCGTTGTCCGGGTTCGATCCGGTTCGCCGGGCAAGAGCGCCGGTCCGGGTCTTCGTGCAGATCTCACAATTGACGCCTTGGCCGACCACGAAGGTCTCGCACCGGCGCGTCTCATCGGACTTTGGCCCGAGGCGGGCGTCTGTCTCTGTGTGGACGGGACCATGGCTGACCTTCGTGCCGGGGCGCGCGATTTGGTCCGCACGGCCGTTGCGCAACGGCGTCAGCGAGCCCCGTTGGCTGCATGAGTTCGATGGAACGGGCCACTCCAGTAATGTGTAACAGCCATGACATTACGAACTTCCCTTAGAAATATCGCCATCATTGCCCACGTCGACCATGGCAAAACGACGCTCGTGGACAAAATGCTGCGTCAGACCGGCTCTTTTACGGCCCATGAGGAGCTGACCGACCGGGTTATGGACTCCGGGGACCTGGAGCGCGAAAAGGGCATCACGATTCTCGCCAAGAACACCGCGGTGAAATGGCACGACCTCACCATCAACATCATCGACACGCCTGGTCACGCCGACTTCGGCGGCGAGGTCGAACGCGGCCTGGCCATGGTCGACGCCGTCATCCTTCTCGTCGACGCGGCCGAGGGTCCACTGCCCCAAACTCGATTCGTCCTTCGAAAGACCCTCGAGAAGCGACTTCCCGTCGTGCTCGTCATCAACAAGGTCGACCGACCCGACGCCCGTATCAAAGAGGTCGTCGAAGAAGTCGAGAACCTCTTTCTTGACCTCGACGCCGACGAGCACCAGATCTCCTTCCCCATTCTCTACGCCAGCGCCCGTCAAGGATGGGCGTCGCTCGACGTCAACGACACGTCCGGTGACCTGACGCCCCTCTTTCAGACGATTGCGGACTTTGTGCCTGCGCCCGAATACGAAGAGGGTCACGGCCTCCAAGCACTCGTCTGTAACCTCGACGCGTCGCCGTACCTTGGTCGTCTGGCACTCTGTCGCGTCATCAACGGCACCCTTGAGCGCGGTCAGCGCGTGGCGTGGTGTCGAATCGACGGCACCATCGAGCACGCGAAGATCACTGAACTGTTCATCACCGAGGCGCTGGAGCGGATCCCCGCACAGAGCGCGGGACCCGGCGACATCGTCGCGGTCGCCGGATTCGAAGACATCACCATTGGCGAGACCCTCGCCGACCCCGACAACCCGATTGCGCTGGAACCACTGCACGTCGACGAACCCAGTCTGTCCATGACCATTGGCATCAACACGTCGCCCCTCGCCGGGACCGAAGGCAAGCTCCTGACGGCGCGCATGGTGAAGGACCGCCTCGACCGCGAACTCGTCGGCAACGTCGCGTTGCGCGTCCTCAATACCGAGCGTCCCGATGCGTGGGAGGTCCAGGGTCGCGGAGAGCTCCAACTGGCCGTGCTCATCGAGACCATGCGACGCGAGGGCTTCGAATTGACCGTGGGCAAGCCCCAGGTCGTCACGAGGACCGTCGACGGCAAGATCCACGAACCGGTCGAGCACGTCACCATCGACGTCCCCGAAGAGTTCGTCGGCAATGTCACCACGTTGCTGGCCACTCGCAAGGGCACCATGACCGACATGGTGAACCACGGCACCGGCTGGGTCCGTCTCGAGTGGCGCATCCCCGCACGTGGTCTCGTGGGCATCCGAACAGAGTTCATGACCGAGACGCGCGGTGGGGGCATCATGCACTCGAACTACGACGGCTACGCCCCGTGGTTCGGTGACATTCGACTGCGCCAGAACGGCGTCCTCGTCGCGGACCGCCGTGGCGACACGACCGGCAACGCGTTGCTCGACCTCGAACAGCGCGGCACGCTCTTCGTCGGTCCGGGTGTTGAGGTCTACGAAGGAATGATCGTGGGCGAGAACGCCCGTTCCGACGAGATGAACGTGAATCCGACGAAGGAAAAGAAGCTCACCAACATGCGAGCGTCGGGCAGTGACAACACCGAACGAATTGCGCCACCGACGATCTTTTCGCTCGAACAGGCCCTTGAATTCATCGCCGACGATGAGGCCGTTGAAGTGACGCCCCAGTCCGTGCGTCTTCGCAAAGCCGTCCTCGACGTCGCCGCGCGACACCGCCTCCACAAGAAGAAGTAATCCGCTCTAGTAGGGTCGTCCCCGGAGGGATGACAGAGCGGCCGAATGTACCGGTCTTGAAAACCGGCGTGGGCTTGCCCACCGTGGGTTCAAATCCCACTCCCTCCGCCACTCCAAATTTCGTCAACGCAGCACATTGCCCCGGTCGAATCGACCGGGGCAATGTGCACAAGAGTGTTTCTTAGCTGACGGCGATGCCTTCGTAGGGCTTCGGCAGGTTCCACAGCGTCTCAAGCGGAGTGAGTGTTCCGTTGGCGTTCACCGCGAAGGCATCGAGTGCACCGGCGCCGCCGCTCTCGACGTACAGGAACTGGCCGTCGGGCGACGTTGCCGAGTCAGTCGTTCCGGCGTGCGCCGTGGCCGCGATGGCGTTCAACACGGCGGGCACGCCGGCCGCATTCTCGCTGAAGGAGCTGACCGTGCCACTCCCGGCGTTCGAGCCGAAGAAGTATCCCTTCGCACTTGAGATCCAGCACAGTGCGGCTCCGCCGTCACTGACCGTTCCAATGGGCGACAACGATCCATTGGGATTGATCGAGTACGTGCTCAGGAAACTGTTCTTCGCTTCGGTGGCAACGAGACGGCCATGGGCGTCGAAGGTGAACGAGAACGGCACGGGGTTGGTGGATGGCGTCACGGTTGGCGACGACGAGAGCGTGCCGTTGAAGGCAACGGAGAACACCTCAAAAGAACTCGTCGAGCCCTTGGTGGTCACGATGAGGAACTGACCATTCGGGCTATAGCCAACCTGGCCGGCGCCGGCCAGAAAGTTGGGCGGCGTGGTGTTCGTGAGTCCGAGCGAACGCGTCTGACCGGTCCCCACGAGACGTCCCCACTGCAGTTGGAACTGCGTCACGGACCCGGCGCCGCCGGCGTTGAGCACGGCGACCAGGTCATCGTGCACCGCAATGGATACGGGGAAGTTGCCATTTGTTGGGATCTGCTGAATGAGGTGCAAATACGGACCGAAGACCGCGAAGACCGACACCGTGTCACTGCCGGCGTTCACTGCAAGCAGTTCGTTACCATTATCGGTGAGCGCGAGTCCGCCTTGACTGGCGAGAGGGTCCGCCGCCGATCCGGCGGCGGTGGCGCCGGTGCCACCGGTTGCGTAGGTCGCGACGTAGGAGATTGTTCCGTCGGTGCCTCGTGTGTAACTCAGCACCGAGTTACCGCCAGATGCATCGGTCTCGACGAAGAGGGCGTGACCGGTCGGTGCGAGATCCTTGGCCGATGTCGCTCCCGCGAATGACGTCGTCGCGATGACGCCGACGCCGAGCATCAGGCTCGCCGCGGCGAGCGTTCGAAGTGGGCGGTGTAATTTCATGTGTTC
Source organism: Acidimicrobiales bacterium (assembly GCA_036511575.1). Taxonomy (GTDB): domain Bacteria; phylum Actinomycetota; class Acidimicrobiia; order Acidimicrobiales; family RAAP-2; genus RAAP-2. The sequence goes on along the minus strand of DATCCA010000059.1, from coordinate 10,446 downwards.
TCCTTGGTTGTGGCGAGGGCGCCGATAGAACAGTCCGACGAGTGCGGATCGCGTTACAAGGTTTTTCTTCGGGCAGTACTGTTTGCATGGTGGATGACGCCGAACTCTTGGGACAAATGCTCGGTGGCGACGAGGCGGCGTTTAGCGAACTCGTCCACCGTTACCATGCAACACTGGTAAAAATCGCGGGCTATTACGTCAAGAGTTACGCCTCGGCCGAAGACGTCGCCCAAGACACGTGGATCGCCGTGATACGCGGCGCGGAGAAGTTCGAAGGACGTAGCTCCTTCAAAACCTGGTTGCTTCGAATCTGTACCAATCGTGCGCGAACGTTAGGGGTGAAGGAGCATCGGACGGTGCCGACCAACCCAATGGAGTCGGGTCCCACGGTCGCTGCTTCTCGATTTGACCAGGGCGGAACGTGGAGCGATCCGCCGGTTCTCTTCACCGACACCGTCGATGCGCGACTCGATAACAGCTTTTTGGTGAACGCGGTGCGCAACGCGATCGCTTCACTTGGCGAACCACAGTTAGCGGTCGTAACGCTTCGCGACGTTGAAGGACTATCTACTGAGGAGGTGGCCACACTCCTCGGACTCAGTGAGGCGAATGTGCGAGTTATTTTGCACCGCGGTCGAGCGAAGGTTCGAGGAATAGTTGAATCGGCCATGAAGGGAACGAAGATATGAGGTTGATGCCATCGCCACTGGCCTGCCGCGACGCCGTCGAACTCGTCAGCGACTATCTCGACGGTACCCTGTCTCGGCGCGATCGGCGACGCCTCGAAAAGCATCTCGCGGCGTGCGACGGCTGTCAGGCGTACTTGGAACAGGTTCGAGCGACCGTCGCCGCCAGCGGTCGAGTGGGACCCGAGGATCTGTCGGACGACGTCGTTGAGGGCCTCGTGAATCTCTTTCGTCAGTACCGCTCCGATAACTGAAAGGTCATCGCCATGACGTCAACATCCACGCCCGCCATGCCCATCACGGTCTACGGAGCGAGTTGGTGCCCTGACTGTCGACGGGCAAAGCAGTTCCTCGCGTCGCACCGTATTGCCTATGAGTGGATCGACCTCGAGGAGTTTCCCGAAAAGACCGCCGAAGTTGAAGCGCGCAACGACGGCAAGCGCATTATCCCCACCATCGTCTTTCCCGACGGCTCATTCCTGGCGGAGCCGTCGAACAACGAGTTGGCTGACCGCATCGGACTCTCGCGTGTTGCGTCGAGTCGCGAGTACGACATCGTGATTGTGGGAGGCGGCCCGACCGGCCTCACCACGTCGATCTACGGCGCGCGTGAAAACGCCAAAGTGCTCATCGTCGAGAAATCGGCCCCCGGTGGACAGGCGGGGATCACCGAACGCTTCGACAACTACCCCGGCTTCCCCGACGGTGTCGGCGGCGCTGAGTTGGCCGAGCGCATGACCCAGCAGGCGCAGCGCTACGGCGTTGAGATTCTCCAGGCCGTCGCGGCAACGTCGATCGTTCGCGAAGGTCCGATGCTGCGCGTGAAGCTTTCGACCGGCGACGAAGTATTTGCGCCGGTGGTGCTCATTGCCTCGGGCTCGACCTATCGCCGCACCGATGCCGAGGGCGAAGCGGACCTCATCGGCGCAGGCATTCACTTCTGTGCGACATGCGACGGACCGTTTTACCGTGGTGCGAGTGAGTTGACGGTGGTGGGTGGCGGCAACAGTGGTCTGGAAGAGGGGCTCTTCCTCACGCAGTTCGCGAAACACGTGACCGTCATGCAGGGCATGGCGCAGTTGACCGCGAACAAACTGCTGCAAGAAAAGGTCCTCAACCACCCCAAGATGTCCGTGCTGCTCGACACGACGATCCAGTCATTCAACGCGAACGCATCGGGGAAACTGGAGTCAATCACGGTGGACCATGACGGTAAAGAGGAGACGCACGACACGGCCGGCGCGTTCATCTTCATCGGACTTGATCCCAATACGAGTTTCCTAGATGGTGCATTGGACGTCGATGGACGTGGCTTCATTGTCACCGATCCCATGTTTCGCACGAATGTCGACGGCATTTTCGCGGCCGGCGACGTGCGTTCAGGATCGACGAAGCAGATCGCGTCAGCGGTCGGCGAAGGTGCCGCGGTCGCGATTCAGATTCGTTATTACCTCGACGCACTGGTGCAACGAGTCTGATTCATCGTTGACATTTCATCTAGTTGTGTGTCGTCGCGAACGTTGACGCATCGCGACTTCGAAACGAATCGCAACGCGACGTCAACCACGAAACATATTTGTGACCTAGCACCTCACAACGACGTCAAACGCGTGTTCACACCGATACACGTGACAGTGTCGAAATTCTTCAACGGTAACGTCGTACGTACGCGACGCGGTTTTCAAACCAGCGACGCTGACGGCGGCGACGTCGCCGCTGCGAACATCAGTCACATGCCGAACGGAGTGCTGTACATGACCAGGAAGAGATTCGACACAACTGACGTCGAGGAGTTCTTTTGGGCTTCCACCGATCTCATGTCAATCCTGGACCGCGACGGCACCTGGAAGATCGTCAATTCGGCATGGCCCGACTCCATGGGTTGGTCCCTCGAGGATCTTCAGAGCGGCCCCTTCATTGACCTAATTCACCCAGACGACGTTGCAGCAACGCTGCGCGAGTTCGAACGACTGGTTGCACTACCTGATGCGACGCTCGTGGAGTTCCGCAATCGCCAACGTCGACGCGACGGCGAGTACCGCTGGATTGAGTGGAGCTGTCAGGGCCGTAACGGCACGGTGTTTTCGGCCGGTCGCGACATCACTGCCCAGGTCGAAAACCAAAGTGCGTTGGCCGCAAGTCTCGAGACCAAGCGGGCAATCCTCGACGCCGTCGTTGACTCGATCATCACGGTAGACGATAACTTCCGCGTGCTCGACGTCAGTCCCGGCACAGACCGAATCTACGGCGTGTCAAAGGTGGACCGAGTCGGGCGGAACTCGCTCACCTTCGTGTACTCCGACGACCGCATTCACGTTGCGTCAGAGTTGCACCGCCTCTTCAAGGGTGAAGACGGGAACCTCACCAGTTACCGGTTCCGGGCGCAGCACGTTGACGGGCGGATGCTGACGATCGAGACGAGAGGGCGACTTATTCATGACGTGAATGGCGACGCGCCTCGCGCCGTGCTCGTCTCGCGCGACGTCACCGAGTCGGTGGCCGACGAGATGAACTTAAAGGATGCGAAGGAGACGGCCGAGCGCGCCAACAGGGCCAAGAGCGAGTTCATGTCACGCATGAGTCACGAACTGCGCACGCCGCTCAACTCGGTGCTCGGCTTTGCCCAGATCTTAGAGATGGAACTCACCTCTCCCGATGAACTCGAAATGGTTGGCTACATTCACAACTCGGGAAAGTATCTCCTCGAATTGATCAACGAGGTGCTTGACATCTCGCGCATCGAGGCCGGCCGCATCAGCGTCATGATTGAGCCCCTCGTCTTGAAGCAACTCGAGAACGAGTGCGTCGAGCTCGTCGCTCCCCAGGCCAGTCAACTCGGCATCACGATCAACTCTTGTTCCAGTTACGACGTCCAAGTACTCGGCGACCAGCAACGGCTGAAGCAGGTGCTGGTCAACCTCCTGACAAACGCAATCAAGTACAACCGTCCAAACGGTACCGTGACCCTGACCTGCACTCAAGAGGGCGGACGGGTTCGACTCTCGGTCACCGACACGGGTCCGGGAATCAATCCCGAACTGCGCGAACGACTTTTTACACCGTTCGACCGCCTCGACGCCGAGTCGTCGGGTATCGAAGGCACTGGACTCGGCCTCGCGCTCTCGAAAGGTCTCACCGAGGCTATCGGCGGCACCTTGGGAGTCGACAGCGTCTTGGGACAGGGATCAACTTTTTGGATCGAACTCCCCGTCGCCGAACACGCAAAGACACTCTCATCGCGAGCCCGACCGTCGCTGGTGCGCCAAGCGAAGTCGCTTCCAACAATCACCTTGCTCTACATCGAAGATGACGTCGCGAATGTGCAGCTCGTCGAGCGACTACTGCTCCAGCGACCTTCGATACGCCTCGTCACTGCGTTGCAGGGAGCGCTCGGTGTCGAACTGGCGCAACAGTATGAGCCATCGCTGATTCTGCTCGACGTCCACCTGCCCGATATTCACGGCTACGACGTACTCGAACGTCTGCGCGGCGATTCGCGCACGATTGACATTCCCGTCGTCGTACTCTCCGCCGACGCCGCGACGTGGCAACAGCGACGCTTTAAGAACGCCGGCGTCGGTGACTATCTTTCAAAACCGCTCGACCTACAACACCTGCTCGACGTCATCGACCGACACCTCTTCATTGCCGGCTTTCCACTTCCCTTCGCCCAACGGGAGCTTGAGCGGGTCTCCAGCTCCTAACGCACGTCTCGAAGAGAACGGTCCGAGACAGCTACGAAGAGATGCGCGAGCGAATGTCGTCAATCCACGTCGCGGCGGACCTTCGCGCGGCAGCCACCTCTTCGCGCCGATCGGTCGCGTCGACACCGGTGACGGGATAAGAACCGAGGAACTTGACACGGGCCAAGTGCGCTTGGAGATCGGCGAGACAGTCGGCGACCATGTCGTCAGCAACGTGACCTTCGAACTCGATCACAAAGCAGTAGTCGCCTAGTCCTCGCTTGGTGGGGCGACTCTCGAGCTTCGTCAAGTTGATGTCGCGCGCGGCGAATCGTCCCAGAATTCCATAGAGCGAGCCCGGGCGATCTGCGTCTTGAAAGCAAACGATTGTGGTGCGGTCGTGGCCCGTGGGTGCGGCGACGACGTGTCGACCGACGAGAACGAATCGAGTCGCATTGTCGGGGTGGTCTTCAATGTCCGTGGCGAGTGCAACCAGTCTGAAGAGTTCTCCGGCAAGGTCTGAGGCGACGGCGGCCCACGGTTCGTTGGATTCCGCGACCTCCCGGGCCGCCTGGCTCGTCGAGGTCGTCTGTTCGGTGGTGACGTTCATCGTGTGAAGAAATGTCCGACATTGGGCGAGTGCGTGCACGTAACTTCGGACGTTCGTCACCTGTTCCAAGGCGACGCCGGGTCGTGCCAGCAAGTGCAACCTGATCGGGATGACGATCTCTCGCACCATCACCAGATCGTGGTCGAAGACCAGGCCGTCAATAGTCGCTGACACCGTGCCCTCAATGGCGTTTTCCAAAGGGACGAGGCCCTGATCGAGTGTCGACGCGGCGACCGATTCGAGCACGTCGGCGACGGAGTCGCAGGCCACGCCCTCCACGCCCTCCACGCCCTCCATGGTGGATACGGCTTCGTGCGAGAACGAACCTTCCGGCCCGAGATAGCCAATTCGCGCCTTTCCCATCAAGAAATTGTAGTTGCGCCGAAGCAACCGCCGAAGTGACGCGAGCCGGTCAAGGTCGTTTGAGTGCGTACGATAGAGGGGGGCAAAATCGAAAGGCGTGCAATGGGGCACCAGATGTTTGAGTACAACGCCGAGTTGGCGAACGAGGTCTTTGACTACTGTCGAGACCGTCTTTCTATGGATCCGGTGCCGTTGGACTACGGCAGCTTGCACGCGATGCCGCCCGGGGACATGAAGGGATTCATCCGTCCCGAAGGTCATAGTGCCGATGAAATCCTCACCTTTTTCAAGGATGAATTGGCACCGGCGGTCGTCTCAATCGACTCACCGGGATTCCTGGCCTTCATTCCCAACGCTCCGACGAAGAACTCGTTGCTCTTCGACATGGTCGTCGCCTGCTCGGGCCTCAACGGCACGAGTTGGCTGGAGTCCAGCGGTGTCGTCATGGCCGAGAACCTCGCGCTCGAATTCATCGCCGAACTGGCCGGTATGCCTGAAGGATCGGGCGGAGCGTTTGTCTCGGGCGGCTCGCTCGGCAATCTCTCCAGCCTGACGGTCGGTCGCGACGTCGGGCGCGCCAAACATCGCGAACTGGCGCCGCACGAAGTGCGCTACGCAATCTCAGAGGACGCGCACTCGAGCATCGGCAAGGCGTTGCACGTGCTCGGCATCGAACCGCTCGTCGTCACGACCGATGACCACCGATTTACGAGGGCGAGTCTCGAAGCGGCCATGGCGAATGACCCCAATCCGACCAGCGTGATTGGCATTGTCGCAACCTCGGGTACGACGAACGCCGGCATCGTAGACGACCTCGAAGGTCTGGGCAGCTACGCACGCGAAAACGACCTGTGGTTTCACGTCGATGGCGCCTACGGTGGCGCCGCGCTCTTCTCACCGAGCGAGCGTCACCTACTCGCTGGACTGCGTCACGCCGACAGCTTCATTGTTGATCCGCACAAGTGGCTCTTCGGACCGCTCGACTGCTGCGCGCTGCTCTATCGCAATCCCACGGTGGCACGAAAGGTCCTCGCCCAACAGGCCGGTTACCTCGACATTCTGCATTCGAGCGACGATGAGCACTACGAATGGAACCCATCGGACTTCGCCATCCATCTCTCACGGCGAGCTCGCGGCCTCCCGTTCTGGTTTTCGCTGGTGACCAACGGCACCGACCTTTACGAGACCGCGGTGCAGTGCGCCGTAGACCTTGCGCACCGCACGGCGAAGAAGATCGACCACTTGGATCACGTCGAGATGGTCCGTCCCGTCAGTCTCTCCATCGTGCTCTTTCGTCGCAAGGGTTGGACCACCGAGCAGTACACGCAGTGGAGTCACCAGTTGCTGCGCGATCAGATTGCCTTCGTCACACCCACCAAGTGGGAGGGCGAGACCGTTGGACGACTGGCCTTCCTGCATCCCAATACCACTGACGAACTGGTCGACGAGATCCTCGAATCGATGCGGGACTAGCGACCATTCAAGAGCGGGTCGCCGGGGTTGCGGTTCGGCTCGCCCCTTTCGCCTTTTCGGCGCCAGGCGATGCCGCCCAGTGCTTCGAGCACGATGCGGTTGCCGAGGTACGCGGTGATCTCCGCGTGGTCGTACGGTGGCGAAACTTCGACCACATCCACGCCGCCAAGTGGCGTCTCCATGGCAATACGTCGAACGGCGTCGAGGAGTTGACGACTGGTCAGTCCCCCCGGCTCGGGCGTGCCCGTGCCCGGAGCCGATCCGGGATCTACGACGTCGACGTCGACCGAGAGGAAGACCGCGTCGCAGTCGGTCATCGCCAACGCGATCGCCTCATCGAGGACCACGTCCATCCCTCGCGACACGATCTCACTCATCTCGAAGGAACGCATGCCCTGTTGGGCCATCCAGTCCAGCGTCGCCGGTTCGGGCCAGTACCCGCGAAGTCCGATCTGCAAGAATCGATCACCGCGACAGGCGCCGGACTCAATGAGTCGTCGCATCGGCGTACCGTGACCGTAGAGCGAGCCCATCTGCGTGTTGCCCGTGTCAGCGTGGGCGTCGAAGTGGATGACCGACACTCGTCCCCACCCGACGTGGTGCGCGACACCCGTGACGTCGGGCAACGCAATCGTGTGATCCCCGCCCAGGATGATGGGAAGAACGCCGGCGCTCGCGACGGCCGTCACGCGCTCTTCGAGACGGCGAAGCGAAACCTCGGTGTCGCCCGAGGGCATCTCGACGTCGCCCATGTCTACGACACCGAGATCGATGAGTGGGTCGACGCCTAGCGCGAGACTGGGTCGCATGCCGTCGTGAGGAAGATAATCAGTGACGCGCATGGCCTGTGGCCCAAAGCGACAGCCCGGTCGATGCGACGTTCCCCCGTCGAAGGGCGCGCCGATGATCGCCGCGGCGGCACTCGACCATTCGCCCGCAACGTCGGGGTCGGCGCCCGGGACGCCCAGGAAGGTCGAATCGGCGCCGTAGAGATTACCTATGCGCACGATGTCGTCCTCGACCAGAGACGTGACACTTACGCGACAGCTTTCTTGATGTCGGCGGCCAACTCATCGAAGTGATTCATAATGACGGAGAAGTGGCCCTCCCCTGGATAGTGATGCCCGCTCGAGGATGTGACCGTTCGCAACAGCCATTGGGCGTGCGTCGGCGGGACCATGAGGTCCTGGTCGCCGAACCACACGGAAACGGGAATCGTGATGGCGCCCGGATCGAAGTCCCAGTCGCTCATCATCGCTCGGTCGTCGTCGTAAAACCCGCGCCACCCGTGCACGAAACCTCGACGAAATGAGTCGGCGAAGAGTTCTCGAGCCGCCCACGGCGCCAACGCCTCCTTGTCGGGGTCCGACAACAGGCCCCCGAACAGATCGATCAAGTTGTCAGCAGTCGCATCGCCTAAGGCGGTTCCGATCAACTCCATGTGCGCTTCGTACTCGGGACCGCCCTTCACCGCGAGCTCCATTTCCTCGATGTTTTCCGGTCCCATCCCATCGGTCCAATCAAAATCAGCGGTAAAGGGTGCGACGCCCGCGAGTGACCACGCGGCAATGCAACGAGGGGCGTCGAGCGCGGCACACGCCAGCGCGTGCGGTCCGCCACCGGACCAACCCACCACGGCGTAGCGATCGAGGCCGAGTGCGTCGAGCACCGTTCTCGTGTCGGGCACCGCGGCCGCGACATTGCGACCTTCCTGACGACTCGACGTGCCGTAGCCGGCACGCGACATAGTTACGAGAAAGAGATCGCCCTTCGTGGCAATCTCTTCGATGGTTCGAACCAACGAGGCTGAACCGGGCGTACCGTGATGAAAGAAGACCGGCGGATGTGACGGATCGCCAACGGTCGCAACCTCGAGCACTCGCCCGTCCGGGCTCTCGATCATCCGCTCTTCGTACGCCATCAACCACCGATCCTTCGCTCAACTCACCACCCTACGCTGGGCCAATGGCATCGCCACGAACGATTTCGGTTACGCGGTTTATGGCCGCATCGCCCGCGACGATCTTTGAACTATTGGCCGATCCGCGCAAACATTCGCTCTTTGACGGCTCGGGCACCGTGACCGGTGTGAAAGATGCACCGGTACGACTCACGCTCGGATCCACATTCTCCATGGACATGAAAATGAAACTCGGCTACGTCACACGCAATCGAGTCGTGGTGTTCGAAGAGAACCGCTCCATTGCCTGGCACCACTTCGCCCGATTCATCTGGCGCTACGACCTCGAAGAGGTCGAGGGAGGAACGAACGTCACCGAATCCTTCGACTACAACCGACCATGGGGCTTCGCCATTGAATTGGTCAAATTTCCCGAACGAAATCGAGTCGCCATGATTGCAACGTTGCAACGCCTCGAGGCGATCGTTACGGCGTGATGGGCAGTCCGGCACCAGTGTTGAGCAGTTCGACCCAGGTCTGACCGGGCGTGAGCAGCGCTGGCTTGCCGTTCGCCAATGTGTACCCGACAACGTCACCTTTGGCTGTACCCCGTGACCACGTCCCCAAGGTCTCTTTGCCATCGGAGAAGAAAGCCGCTTTCCCTGAACCCTGCAGGTTCGCGTAGGAGGCTTCGGTACCGATGCCGTTGACGTAGTTCACCCACATGACGATGACATTTTTAGGCGACTCTCGCACGCCAGTGCCGGTGACGTCGGCCTTTCCAAAGAGCGTTCGGTCCCATGACGACGTGGCTGCGTCCCATGTCCAGTTCACCCCGTAGATGCTTGGGAAGGGGACGACGAAACTCGCGACGGGACGACCACTGAACGGTTGCGTCTTGGGGAGATACGCGAACAGCGCCGGCGGCGGTACGGGCGTTCCGCCGAAGGCGAAGAGCTTGGGCGCGATCGCGAAAAGGTTGTGTGGCGCGTACAGCTGGGGGTCGCGGAACATGGCGGTGCCGGCACTTGACTCGTCGATCAGTTTCAACCCCGGTACCGTCGAAATACTCGCCACGGCGTAGGCCGCGCCGCCCGAGTAGGCGAAGACGCCGCCGAGTGGCCACACGACCTGCGTGTCGGTTGGGCGCACCGATCGAACGGGCCCCACCTTGAGCGGCGCATGAGAGTTGAAGATCGCGGCCAGTCGGGTGATGCCGCCATTCACAATCTCCTCGTACACCACGTCGGCTTGATCAATTCCCCACTGGGGCAGTGCCTCGGGCGTGTTCTCGATTTTGACCGTCAGCGCCGACCGATGGCCAGCCTGGCGGGAGGGATCGGGGAGACCAGTCAAAGGGGCAGTCGGAAATGTCGGAGCCATGATGGTGGTGGTCGTGCTCGTCGTCGTCGAGGTTGGATTCGGCGAACTCTTGAAATGAATGAGGGCGAAGACACCGGCCGCGACAATGACAATCAGTACGGTCACGTATACCAGGGGTTTGCGCATAAATGAACGTTAGTAAACGTTGATGCGCCTAGCGTGCCGCTTCGTTCAACCGCTTGAAGATCACCGTGTGCGGCAATTGGGTCTCCGGGCTCAGATGCTCCGAACCATCGACGCTCAGCCAGCCCACGTTCTGATAGAAACCGAGTGCGGTGTCACGACCGTTCGCCCAAATCTGCTCGGCGCCGAGTGAACGAAGCTCGTGCTCGGCCACGGCCAAGACCA
>DATCCA010000058.1:0-13827 GCA_036511575.1 Acidimicrobiales bacterium | reverse complement strand
AGTTCACCATTGCGCACGAGCTCGCCGACCGCGGCGATCTCGGGCGAGAGCCAGCGATCGTGACCGGGCCCACCGGAGACGGCGTTGACCCGGTCGCTCACCGCGCCCGTAACTACCGAGGGCGTGAGCGGCAGCCGCAGTGCGAGTGCCCGCGCTCCGGCCAGCAGTTCAATGGCCAGCACGTCAGCGAAGGCATCGAGGGATCTGCGAAGCTTCCTCGCGGCGTGCCACCCCATTGAAACATGGTCCTCCTGCATTCCCGACGAGGGAATCGAGTCAACGCTCGCGGGTGACGCCAGTCGCTTCATCTCTGAAACCAGTCCAGCCTGGGCGTACTGGGCGATCATGAGTCCCGAATCAACGCCGGCCTGGTCGGCGAGGAACGGCGGGAGACCGAAGCTGCGATTCTCGTCGAGCATCCGATCAGTGCGGCGTTCCGACATCGATGCGACGTCGGCCAGCACTATGGCCAGGAAATCGAGGGCGTAGCCAACGGGCGCACCGTGGAAGTTGCCATTGGAGGCCAACGTACCGTCGGCGAGGACCGAAGGATTGTCGATGGCCGACGCCAGCTCAACGTCAGCCACGTTCGTGGCGTACGTGAAGGTATCGCGCGCAGCGCCGTGCACTTGTGGCGCGCAACGAAGTGAGTAGGCGTCTTGCACCTGGGTGACGTCGTCCAGGTGCGAGTTCACAATCTCGGAGTCCGCGAGGAGCAACTTGAGATTCGCTGCACTGACCCGTTGACCAACGTGGGGACGTAGCGCGTGAATCTCGTCCAGGAACACCTGATCAGTGCCGCGCAGGGCCTGGATCGAGATCGCCGCCGCCACGTCCATCAACTCCATCAGCGCATCACCGTCGGCGATCGCGAGGATCAGTTGGCCGAGCATGCCGTCAGTGCCGTTGATGAGGGCAAGTCCCTCCTTCTCGGCGAGCACGACCGGCGCGAGGCCGTTGGCTTTGAGCGCATCTTTTGCGAGCAGGCGTTGACCACCGCGGTCTCGAACGTCGCCTTCGCCCATCAGTGCGAGCGCAACATGCGCGAGTGGCGCGAGGTCGCCCGAACAGCCAAGTGATCCGAATTCGTGCACAATGGGCGTGATGCCGGCGTTGAGTAACGCACAGTACGCCTCGGCGGTGCTTCGACGAACGCCCGAGACACCGCTGCAGAGGTTTGTGAGTCGAGAGACCATCATCGCTCGGACCACTTCAGTCTCAACTTCGGGTCCGACGCCCGCCGCGTGACTGCGAATGAGCGAGCGTTGCAGGTCACGGCGTTCCTCGGGCGAGATGAACGTCGTCGCGAGGGAACCGAACCCGGTCGAGAGACCGTAGATCGGTGAGCCCCCTTCGACGAGGGCGTCAATTGCCGCGCGTTGTCGGTCGATGCGCGCAAGCACGTCATCACCGAGGGTGATCGTCTCGAAACGTCGAGCTACCGAGAGGAGTTCCTCTCGTGACATTGGCTCGATGCCGACGACTACGGCCATTGGATTCTCCTTCGTACACCCGCGAGCACTTCGAGCAGCAACAGCGCCGCCAGTCGGACCGTGCGTTCGTCCTTGGCGTCACGCTCGACATCGATCTCTGTGAAGTCAATGGCGCACACCGCATGTTGGACCGCGACCTCGCCAACGAATCGGCGCATCTCGTCGGCGCTCAGTCCACCGGGTGCGGCGGCTGGGCAACCGGGCACGGCCGCCCGGTCAGCAACGTCCATGTCGATGTCGACGTACACCCGTCGACCACCGGCACCGGCCAAAGCGACGGCGCGCCGCGCCGCTTCCTCCACCGGTTCGTGACGCAGCACGTCGCGCGAGATCACGGTGACGCCCGCGTCGTGGGCACGTTGCGCGTAGACCGCAGAGTTAGAGAAATCGGCCAAACCGACTTGCACCACGTGATGACCATCGAAGCCGTCGTCGAGGAGTTGTCGAACCGGCGATCCATTGGAGTCGCCGTCACGCATGTCGAGATGGGCGTCAAGCGTGACGAGTCCGAAGTTCGAATAGTCGCCGCCGGCGAGCGCGTGCAGCACGTGCCAGGTGGCGGCGTTGTCGCCGCCAAGGATGATTCGGAGCGCCACCTCGGGAGCCCACCTCGCCAGTGCGTCGGCCACCCGCTCGCCACCACCCGCGCCGTCGGGATCGTCCACGTCGCCGTAATCAACGAGTGCCACATGATCGGCAATGTCAACGGCTTCGGAGAAAGACCACGTCGAGTACCGCTCGAGCGCGGCACGGACGGCCTTGGGTGTACTCGTCGATGAGCGGGGCGAGACCGAGGTTGCGAAGGTCGAGACGCCCAGCAGCCCGACGTTTCGCTTGCCGTCGACGGGCCGAGTTACGAGCAGTGTGGCGGCCGATGGCCAGTTGGGATCGTTGGGATACGCCACGTTGCCCATGTTACGCATACGCCCTATGACAAGGACTTATGCGTTCGATAGGGTGAACCGCTCAATGTCGAAGTGGTGTTGACTCGTTTTGAGAACGTTGTCGTTGTGTTTAGCGATCGACGACGCGCACGCCGTCGTCCTTCGATTCCTCGGGACTCTCCGTGATGAAGGCCGGTACCGCGGTCGGCTCGAGACCTTGGTGCAGATCGTCGACGTAGGCCGGTGACGCGACGGCGGTGTACTCCCCTTCGGCGGTGCGCGACACGACGTTCGGCGTCTTGCGTTTCCCGCCGCCCTTGACGCCTTGGAGTTCCTTGCAGATCTTGTACGTGATCGGGTACGCGACGAATGGCGAGAGAATCACCAAGAATCGCATCGCGATCAAGACTGTGTTGAGCGACACGTGGAAGAAGTTCGCCAGCACATCGGTGGAACTCGCGATGAAGAGCATGCCGAGCAGGGCCAGCAAGGCGACACCCGCGGCCGTGCGCTTGGGTCGATTGCTCGGGCGGTCCAGGAGATGATGGATCTCGTTGTCTTTCGTGAATCGCCGCTCGAGCGCCGGCCACACGTACGCAATATTGAAGATGATCCCGGGCAAGATGACGGCCGGTATCAAGACCTCGAACGGGATCGTATAGCCCCAACTATGGAACGACCACGAGGGCCATATTCGAAGTGCGCCGTCGAGGAAGCCCATGTACCAGTCCGGTTGCACCGCGTAGGAGATACGCGCCGCATCGTACGGTCCGAACTGCCAGATTGGGTTGACCTGCGCGAAGGCACCCAGCAACGCCGTGACGCCGGCGACGATGAATAAGAAGCCAGTCGTCTTGGCCATGAAGACCGGGAACATCGGCGAGCCAACGACGTTCTTCTCGGTACGGCCGTCGCCCGGGAACTGCGTGTGCTTTTGTCGTACGAGCAAGAAGAGGTGCGCACTGACCAATCCGATGATGATCAACGGCACGATCAAACAGTGCAAGATGAAGAACCGCGGAATAATCACCGTGCCCGGGAAGTTGCCACCGAAGACCCAAAAGCCCAGGTACGAGCCGACGAGTGGGATCGACTCGATGATCGAGTACGCGATGCGGATACCGGTGCCCGACACGAGGTCGTCGGGCAAGGAGTAACCAAGGAAGCCGTTCACGATTGCGAGAATCAACAGCGTCGTGCCAATGGTCCAGTTGAGCTCGCGGGGTTTGCGGAATGCGCCGGTGAAGAACACGCGCGCCATGTGCACGACAATCGCGCCGACGAAGATGTCGCAGGCCCAGTGGTGCATCTGTCGCATCAACAGGCCGCCGCGCACGGCGAAGGAGAGATTGACCGTCGACGAGAAGGCCTGGGTCATCTTCTGTCCGTCGAGGGGAAGGTAACTGCCGTGGTACGTCACGATCGCCGAGCTCGGGATGAAGTACAGCGTCAGGAAAACACCGGTGACGAGGAGGATGACGAACGAGTACAACGCGATCTCACCGAGCATGAACGACCAGTGGTCGGGGAAGATCTTGTCCATGAAGGTGCGGCCGCCGCGCGCCACGCCCAATCGGTCGTCCAACTCGTTGAGGGTCTTACCGACCCGGCCGTACGGGCCGAGGGCCTCTTGCTTGGAGCGCCTGGTGTTGATGACGTCGCTCACGAGCGTTCCCAGAATCCAGGGCCGACCGGCTCGTGATAGCCACTTTGGCTGCGTAAGTAACCCGACGAGTCGATGTAGAGCGGGAGCTGGGGAAGGGGTCGAGGTGCTGGTCCGAACTGCGGCACCGCTCCATTGGTCACGTTGAACATCGACTGGTGACATGGGCAGACGAGTAACTGCAACTCCTGCTCGTAAAGGCCAACGGGACACCCGAGGTGCGTGCAGACTTTCGAGTAGGCCACGTAGCCCTTGGGCGCCCAGGATTCGCGACCCTTCATGGTCGTGAATCCTTCATTCGAGACGCGAATGAGCACGGTCTGGTCGACCGCCTGACCGCGGTCGGTGTTCTGGGTTCCTTCAGGAAAGACGGTCGAAATCGAACCGATCGCGAGGTCGCCTTCCATGACGCGTCGCCCACTCTGGTCGACTACGTAAGAACCTTTCTTCCAGTCAGTGGTGTCGAGTGTCGTCTTCGGTAACGGGCCGAGGCTTCGCAGCAGCGGGAACAGCGCGACGACACCGAAGATGCCGAGGCCGCCTCCGAGGAGGCCTCCGAGCATCTTGCGACGTTGAAGGACGCCGCCGCCTCGCTCGACGATGACGGCCGCGAACGCTTCGCGATCGGCATCTGAGTTGGCGAGCGTGTGACGATCCTCAACGAAGGGACCACGTGGCATGAGGTACTTGCCCCACGCGACAAGTCCGACACCGACGAAGAAGAAGCCGCCGCCCATGGTGGCGCCAAGTTTCCAGGGTTGCGCGTCGATCCAGTAGCACGCCCCAAATCCAGCGAAGCAGAGCGCGCCCAGGACGAAGCACACCGAGATGACCTGCTCGACCAGTTGCGGGTTTCGCGCGGACGGCTGGAGGTGCGGGTCATTGGCCGCGAGTCCAGAGAGGGAGACGGGCGTACGAAGTTCGTGTTCGTCGCTCAATCGCGCTCCCCTACCCAAAAGCCCACGAGGGCCAGTACACCGACGCCAAGCGCCAGACCAACAAAACCCTCCGCGACCGGACCCAGGCCGCCCAACCCGAAACCACCGGGATTGTTGGGGTGCTGGATTTCAGTCGTCACGTACTTGACAATGTCGTTCACTTGGTAGTCGCTCAAGTTGCCGGTGAAGCGAGGCATGTTGCCCGGACCGGTGCGAATGGCTTCGGCGACTTGAAAGGCGGGGATGTGGCGTAGTGATGGCGAGAAGGTGCTCAGAGCTAAGGCGTCGCCATCACCTTCGATGGTGTGGCATGACGCGCAGTTAAGAGCGAAGAGCGCCGCACCGTCCGAGACCTTGGCGATCTTGAGATTCGGATCGGGAATGTACGGGTAGCTCGGCGAAAGTGAGTTGACCCACGAAGCAATCGCCAGCGCCTGGTTCGGGTCAAGTCGCGGAATGCGACGAGCGGCCTCGACGGAGCGGGGATTGGCCGCGGGCATGCGACCCGAGCTGACCCAGAAGTCAATCGTCGCCGGACCGAGGCCAACGAGGTCCGGGTACGCGCCGTTGGTGCCGTTCGCGGGCACACCGTTGGCCTGCGTGCCGTGGCACGACGCGCAGTTCTGTTGGAAGAGCGCGTCGCCCAGTGTTGCGAGCGCGGTAGAAGGTGCGTTGTAGGTAATCGCGGTGTTGCCGTAGGAGATGATGACGCCGTCGCTGTTCTTCTTCACGACGTCAGAGTTCGGCGTACCGGCGTTCTTGCGCGTTGTTTGGTACGGCGTGGTCTTAGTGGACGACGCCTGGGCGCCTCCAACGAAGAGGACTGCCGGACCGAAAGCGAAAAGACTGACGACGCCAAGTGCGAAACAGCGTTTGAAGAGTGGGGACGTCACGCCTCGTCCTACTTCAGCAAGAACAGGGCCGAGTACAGCCCAATCCATACGACGTCGACGAAGTGCCAGTAATAACTAACCCCTTGGAACGTGGACAACTCACCGGGGTCACCTTCGGTCCCGCGCATGCGAAACAGGAGGAACGACATGGCCACGAGACCCAAGATGACGTGCAGTCCGTGCAGACCAGTAGTGATGAAGAAGACCGAGCCGTAGGAGTTCGTGTACCAACGCGTCGCCAGGTGCGTCCACTCGTAGGCCTGGTTGGAGACGAACAGTGTGCCCATGATGATCGTGACAATGATCCAGCGACGCGCTTCGACGCGACGTCGATGCTCAATCAACCACACCGCGTACTGCATGGTGAACGATGACGCGATGAGGATGATCGTGAAGATGCCCGATTGCAGAACGTCGAGGTGCGTGCCGACTGGAGGCCACGCCACCAGGTGGGCGCGAATGGTAAATAATGCGGCGAAGAGTCCCGAGAAGAACATCAACTCGCTGCCGAGCCAGATCATGACTCCAATAGCCAACATCGGAGGACGATCGTGAACAATCTTCTCTTGCTTCGCCAGGCTATTGGGGGAAAACGCCTGACTCACGGCTACATTTCTAGCGGAAATCGAGACCCCGGTGCGTCAAGGTGGACGAAAAGGCTCAGCGGAGTGTGTCGGGTAGCGCCTCGGAGGCGACGATCGCGAGACGGCGCGTTGGACGCGTCATCGCGACGTAGAGGGTGCGCAGTCCTCGCGGCGTAACGGTCGGGCAGCCCTTCGCACCACGACTCGCAATCTGGCAGGGTTCAACGACCACGACGGCGTCGAACTCCAGGCCATTTGCGCCCTCGGCCGCCAGGACCACGAGGTCGGCGCCCAGCCCTCTGGACTCCTGATCCCTCGGGTCAATGGCGTCAAGACCCTTGGAACGAAGAATCGCGACGATCTCCTCGACCCGCTCGCCGGTGACGATGACTGCGACTCGACCAGGCGTTACTGCGTCGACTTCGCGACGCGTGACGTCCACCACCGTGGCCGCGAAATCACTCGCGCTCACCTGATCAATGGTGGGCGCGTGGCCGGCTCGGCGAACCGGGCGCGGCGGTTCGATCTCGGGCGCGGCGGCGAAGAGTGTCGGCGCGGCGAAGTCGAGGACCTCTTCGGGCGTGCGGTAGCTCACGGTCAGGTCAACGCGGGTGGGCGTTCGACGTGGTTCGAGCACCTCGAGGACCGCATTCCACGACGCGGACGATGAGGCGGTCGTGGCCTGACCCATGTCACCGACGATGGTCATCGATCCGGTTAGGTCACGGCGCTTGAGGACCCGTAGCTCCATGGGCGAAAGGTCCTGTGCCTCGTCGATCACGATGTGGCCGTACGTCACGAACTCGGCTTCGTCAAGTTCGGTACTTTGGGTCGGCGCCAGACGCTGCGCTTCGCGCAGAGCGGCCGCGCGAACGTCGCCGGCGTAGGAGTCGAGGCCGATGCCGTCGAGAATTCCCGATTCTGCGAGTTTCACGATCGGCCGGGGTCGACGAAGTGGTCCCAGAAGAACACGAGCCTCGTCAATGAGCGCGGCGTCGGCCTTGGTCCACTTCACTTCTTCGAGCGAAGCCGAACGCGGTCGAAACAACAGCTCAAGTTCCTCGTCGCTCAAGATCCCCTGACCGGCAGCGCGAAGTAGTGCCGGAGCGCCGAAGAGGTCGTGCAGCAGTTCCTGTCCCGCCAGTCGGGGCCAGATCCGCTCGAGGACGTACTTGAACTGCGACGTCGAACGAATGAGATCGGCCAGTTCGCCCACAGCGTTGACCTCGTCAATCCCCTCACGCACGAATCGCTCGTAGTACTCGTTCGCGAGTCGGTTCGCCAGTTCTCGCCCGACGGCGGAGCGGCGCTGGTTGTGGTTACCGGGACGTCGTCGGGCTCGATCGACCGTCTCTTGTGTGTACTTCGCGCGTAAGACGACGATGGCGCGTCCCACTGGTATCTCGACGTCCTCCTTCAGCGGTCGCTGGCGAGTGCGAAGGGCCCGCGCAAGAAGTCGGGCCATGCGAAGGTCGCCCTTGAGCTGGTCGACGGGCTCGGCGTCACGGCCGCGGATTTCAACGTTGGTGACGAGTCCCGAGATTGTCGAAAGGGTGACACCCGATTCGCCCAGCGAGGGCAGGACGTTCTCGATGTAGTTCAAGAAGAGTGGATTAGGGCCGACAACGAGAACACCTTGGCGCTCCAGGGTGGAGCGGTGGGTGAAGAGAAGGTAGGCCGCGCGGTGCAAGGCAACCGCAGTCTTTCCGGTACCGGGGCCGCCCTGTACCAGCAGGACGCCGGCCAGGGGATTGCGGATGATGCGGTCCTGCTCGCCTTGGATCGTGGCGACGATGTCACCCATTCGCCCGGTGCGCGCGCGTCCGAGCGCCGCGAGCAGTGCGCCCGGTCCGCCCAGCGCGAGACCGCCGTCGACGAGGCCCTCGTCGGTCGCAGAACGGACCTCATCTTCGGGCAACGAGAGGTCGCCGTTGGCATCGGCGAAGTACTCGTCCTCGACGCCGGTGACGTCGTGGCCCTTGATCGCAACGTGGCGACGAC
The DNA here is from genome assembly GCA_036511575.1 of Acidimicrobiales bacterium. Classification (GTDB taxonomy): domain Bacteria; phylum Actinomycetota; class Acidimicrobiia; order Acidimicrobiales; family RAAP-2; genus RAAP-2. The sequence continues at coordinate 5,371 of DATCCA010000058.1, read as the reverse complement.
GCGAGAGTCCGAGTGGTTCAACGCCAGTCGCGCGGTAGAACGCCTCGGCAACGGGCGCACGCCAGTCGATGACGAGCGGGTTCAATTGATCGTCCGAAACGGCCAATCGACCAACGTGATAGTCGTCGCTCTGACCCATCTCATTGGGCGCGTAGTCAATGCGACCGAAGAACAATGGTTGGTCGCCGATGGCGAGTTGATCGAGGCGATGCAGCGCCGTCCCCATGACAACGTCTCGTTCAACGAGGTCACCGGCACCGCGCATATTCGCAACGGCCGCGCTATCGCGAAGCGAGCGGGCTTCGTCACGCATGTGATCGAGTGCCCGCAAGGCGAGATCGAGGAATACCTGCTCGTCCTTGATCTCACGCTCGTGCGCCATTGCGTCCTCTCACACTCTCAAAATTGAGAAATTTCAAGTCTAGGTCACGACCGAGCGATCGATTCAAAACGACATTCAGCGCATCTCACGTAGATTGAGATTGACAATAAGGAGAGGTGTGAACGAGCCGGTCTTTCTTCGGGCCTGTCGCGGCGAGAGTGTCGAGCACGTACCTGTCTGGTTCATGCGCCAGGCCGGACGGTCGCTTCCCGAGTACCGCGAACTACGTGGCGAAGGGTCAATTCTCGACGCCATCGCCGATCCAGCGCTCGCCTGCGAAATTACGCTGCAGCCCGTTCGTCGCTATGGCGTCGACGCCGCGATCCTCTTCTCCGACATCGTCGTGCCAATTCACTCGCTTGGTTTCGGCGTGGAGCTCGTGCCCGGCCGTGGTCCCGTCATCGAGCAGCCATTCGCGAGCGCCGCGGACCTAGAGCGACTCCGAGACCTGACCGATAGGGACATCGCGCACGTCACCCAGACCGTCGACCTCGTGATCAAGGAACTCGCGACGTCCGACACGCCACTCATTGGCTTCGCCGGCGCACCATTCACGGTCGCGAGTTACCTCGTCGAAGGTGCGCCAACTCGCGACTTCGCGGTGATCAAGACGATGATGCATCGAGAGCCGTTGCTCTTCGACCTCTTGTTGGACCGACTCTGCCACATCACCATCACCTTCCTGCGCGCCCAAGTGGCTCACGGAGCGCGCGCCCTCCAACTCTTTGATTCGTGGGCCGGAGCGCTCACCCGTGACGAATATCGACGGTTCGCCCTTCCCGCAACGGAGCGCGTGATCGCCGGCGTGGCCGACCTCGGCGTGCCGACCATCCTTTTCGGCGTCGGCACCGGTGAACTGCTCGACCTGATGTGCGACGCCCAGAGCACGGTCATGGGAATCGACTGGCACGTGGACTTGGACGAGGGCCGGCGGCGCGTCGGCGGGCGGGCGGTCCAGGGCAATCTCGATCCCGCGCGTTGCCTCGGCGGGAGCAACCTGGCGGTCGAAGCGGCGCGCGAGGTCTTGGCCAAGGCCGGTACCGACGCGGGCCACATCTTCAATCTCGGACATGGCGTGCTGCCGTCCACTGATCCGAAGTGCCTCGAAGCGGTCGTACAGGTCGTGCATGACGAGGGACGGGCTGGCGTGCGATGAGGACCGGCGTGCTCGTCATGGCCTACGGCACACCCGCGACCCGAGATGACGTTGAGGCGTACTACACGAGGATTCGTCACGGCCGCCCTCCGACCCCCGAACTCCTCGCTGACCTCACCCGTCGCTACGACGCAATCGGTGGCACCTCTCCCCTCGCGCAGCGAACGGCCGACCAGGTTGCGGGCATCGCCCGCGTCCTCGATCACGTCGCGCCCGGCGACTTCGACGTTCGATTTGGATCGAAGTACGAACCTCCACTCCTCGAGACGGCGGCAACGTCATTCCGGGACGAGGAATTCACCCACGTCATCGGACTCGTCCTGGCGCCGCACTCCTCCTCGATGTCAACCGACCAGTACATGTCGCGTGCGGGCGAGGCACTCGGCGACGATGTTGCGTTCACGCAGATCGGCGCGTGGTGGGAGTTTCCCGGCTTCCTCGAGATCATCGCCCAACGTGTGATCAACGCCTTGGACACCATTCCCTCTGAACGTCGCGAGATGACCGAGGTCATCTTTTCGGCGCACTCTCTTCCCGAAAAGATTCTCGCGAGCGGCGACACCTATCCCGACCAGTTACGCGACAGCGCGCGGCGCGCGGCCGAGATTGCCGGCGCGCAGCGCTGGGACATTGCGTGGCAGTCTGCGGGGCGCACCGCCGACCCGTGGATCGGTCCAGACATCCTCCAGGTGATTCGAACAAAACGAGAAGAAGGCGTGACTGACATCGTGTCGTGTCCTATTGGCTTTGTGAGCGACCATCTCGAAGTGCTCTATGACATCGACGTCGAGGCACAGGGTGTAGCGCGAGACGTGAACATCCATCTCGTTCGAACGGCGTCGCTGAATGACGACCAACGATTCATGACCATGTTGGCGGCTGTCGTAATCGAGGCCGCGTCCGCGTGAGTCGAGCGTCCGTCGTTATTGTCGGCGGTGGCATCGCTGGTCTCAGTGCGGCGTGGGAGTTAACGGGCGCCAAAGATGGCCCTGACGATAATTCACCTCGAGTCGAAATCATCGAAGCAGACAATCGCGTCGGCGGCGTGCTTCGAACCACGACGTTCGCCGGTCGGACAATCGACCTGGGTGCCGACGGCTTCCTCGCCCGTCGACCCGAGGTCGTCGAGCTGATCGGCGAGTTGGGCTGCTCGAACGAACTCGAAGCAATCGACGCGAGCGGCGCCTCAATCTGGCTACGCGGATCGCTCAACGAATTGCCAACCGGCTTGGTTCTGGGAATACCGATTTCATCAGGACAGTTGGCTGAGGTAAAGGGACTTTCGTTACGCGCTAGGTTCGACGCCGCGCGTGATCAACGTGTGCCTGTTCATATGAACGTCGGCGACGACGCCACCATCGGCGACATCGTTCGCACGAAGCTCGGACGTGAACTTGCCTACCAATTCATTGAGCCAATGGTGGGTGGAATACAGGCCGGTCGCATCGATCAACTTTCAGCGAAGTCGGTCTTCCCAGCTCTGCTGGCCGCGGCACAAAAGGGCGGATCGTTGATGAAGGCGTTGCGCTCCGCGACAGCGAGTGCCCCGGAGGCGACCGGTCCGATCTTCAACTCGCTCATTGACGGCGTCGGCTCGCTTCCCCTCGAAGTCGCCGAGCGGCTGCGCGCTCGCGATGTCGTGGTGCGCACTGGTGTCGCGGTCACCGCGCTACGTCGCACGCCGTCCGGCAACTATCCCTGGGAGGTCGACACTTCCACGACCACGACACCAGCGGACGTCGTGGTGCTGGCCACTCCCGCGCCCACAGTCGCACGTCTGCTCGGGAGCCTCGACCCAGCCCTCGAGCGGCTGTCGTCGATACCGAGTGCCGGCGCCGCGATCATCACGTTGAGTGTGCCGCGCAACGCCATCACGTTGAGTGCCGCGGGCACCGGAGTACTCGTGCCACTCGGGACGCCCTGGACCGGTGAAGGCTCCATGATGGTGACGGCGCTCACGTTCCTCGATCGAAAATGGGCCCATCTACGCCTCGATGATGACGTCCTCCTGCGAGCCCACGTAGGTCGCATCGACGACGAGCGTTGGTCGCAGTTGTCCGATGACGAGCTGACCGAAAGGGTCGCGAACGAGATGCGCGTGTTACTGCCGCGATTCGGAAATGACTTCTCGTCAGTCGTGCAGCGTTGGCCGGCCGCACTCCCCCAGTACTACCTCGGGCACGACACGATGGTGACGAACGCGAGGGCCGCCGCCGCGACGATTCGTGTTGCGTTGTGTGGCAGCGCCTATGACGGAGTGGGTATTCCCGCGAGCATCGGTTCAGGACGTCGAGCGGGACGTGAAGCTCGCGACATGGTCCGCGACGTTGCGCATTGAGTTGTCAGAGGTAGTAACCGGAGTGGATGTAGATGCACGGCACGCCTTCACTCACGTACATCGCGTGGTTCTTCGGGTCATCGTCGAGCGCGAGACGAACGTCAAAACCCTCTTTCACGAGGTCGCGCAGCGCGCCGCGCTTGAAGTCGTCGACCCCGGAGTAGTCGCCATACTCGCGCATGATGAGTAGATCCCAGCGAAGTCCGTAGCGCTCGAGCCAACCGACCGTGTGCGGCTGCACTCGGCGTGGTCGACCGGTCAAAAGCACGATCTGCAGCGACCGGTCGAGCAGTTCGAGCAGACGCTCTATCTCTTCGATGATGGGATCGTCACCACACGCATCGAAGAAACTCTTCCAATCACCCCAATCGAGGTAGTGCTGGCGTCCCGCGGCGTCGGCGATGACGCCGTCGATGTCGAAAATCACTGCCGGACCGCCAGATCGGTGCTCACCGCGCCAATGCCAGTTTTCTCGTACGTAGTCCGAACTCATCTGTGTACTCAGGCTAACGGCGCTCCCTCTGACGATGTCTGCGAGACTGGATGCCGTGGGATGTGCAGAGCGTCAGACGCTACCGATACCGTTCGGACATCACGTTTACGTGGTGAGCGACCTCTCACTCTCACCCACCTCGGACGAAAAGAGCCGTCCGCTGGTCGATCTGGTCACGCTGCTCGGCGATATCGATGACGCCGCGGTCGTCGTGGTCGCTGGCAACTTCTTTCACCCCGATTCAACGTCGGATCTCGCCAAATTCATCGGAGCCACGCTCGAGCACCTTCCAACCTTGCGCGACCAGATCGCGGCCTTCACGAAGAACGAGCGCCACCGATTCATTGTCCTGCCCGGAACCTCCGACCGTGAACTCGCCAACAACCAGATCGCCCGCAATCATCTCGAGGTGCTCGGCGTCACCTTTGCCAATGACCTCATTCTGCAGGTTGCGACGGCCGACGGCGTGCGCGACCTCGCGGTCGCAGCCGGTCACTGTGACGTCGCCGTAGAACGAGCTGACGTGGCCGACCGCTCCGACGCGGATCGACTTGAGGATCCCAATGCCCTGGCACGATTCGTGGCGTCGAGGGTCCTGTACCGTCGACTCGCAGGGTGGGTCTGGTTTCCGTTCGTCGCACTTTTCATCTTTGACCTGTTGGCCTCGCTCAACGCCATCATCTTTCACTTCACGCATCACCACCTTCACGTGCACACGCCCCACGCGGGGAGCTTCTGGGACAATCTGCTCCTCAACCTTCTGATTCTCGCGGGCGTCGAGTTCGTGGTGGTCTGTTGCGCTGGACTCATCGTCCGTCGTCGATTTGACCGCGACGCTCGTCGTTCGGCACCAGAACTGAGTGAACCACTGTCGTTGACATTCGTCGACGATGTCGACGCCCTAGAGTTCGCGCGGCGAAACGCGGAACGAGCCGGCGCGGGCGCCGTCATCGGTGGCGCACCGCGACCGGCGCTCGCCTTCCTCGACCGGGGCGTGTGCGC
>DATCCA010000057.1:0-2928 GCA_036511575.1 Acidimicrobiales bacterium | reverse complement strand
ATCAGAGAGACCGAACAACGTGCCGCCGCCCGTGAAGTTGGTGTGACGAACCTCACATTTCTTCGTTGGCCCGATGGACAAGTTGAGCCCACGTTGTTACTTCGTCGAGAGATTGCGCGCGTGATTCGCACCCATCGTCCCGACCTCGTGATCACCCAGAGCCCCGAGCGCAACTGGGAGCGCATGCGTGCAAGTCACCCCGACCACATGGCCTCGGGCGAAGCGACGATGCGCGCCGTCTACCCCGACGCCCGCAATCCCCACGCCTTCCCCGAGCTGCTGCGCGAAGGACTCTCTCCACACACCGTGCCCACGGTGTGGCTGAGTGGGAGCCAAGCGAACATGGTGGTCGACATCACCAAGCGCTTCAAGTACAAGCACGCGGCGCTGAAGCGCCACGTCAGTCAGGTTGGGGACAACAAGGGCCTAAAGAAGATGCTCAAGACCTGGGCCAGTTCCATCGCGAAGGATGCGGGCATGGACAAGGGTCGCCTCGCCGAGGGCTTCAAGGTCGTCATCACCAGCTAGTGGTTCGACGGGCTTTGTAATCTGTCGCTATGGCCGCCCGCGATGATGTCACGAAACGCACACCAATCGGTCAACGTACCGTTGCGCACGGAATTGGACAGACGTTCGTAGGTCTCACCAAGGCAAACTTCTCTGGTCAATTCCTCGCCGGCATCACGTTGCTCGCGATCGCCATCCCCGAGCAACTCGCCACTTCGCAACTCGCCGGTGTGCCCGCCTTTACCGCGCTCATCGCGTTCATCACGGCCTCCCTGGTCTTCTTCGTGATCGGATCGAATCCCATCGTGTCGGTCGGCGCCGACTCGACGATCGCGCCGCTCTTCGCGGTGGCCCTACTTCGACTGGCCCCCGCATCGTCGGCGGAGTATATGGAACTCGTCGCGGCGACGGCGGTCGTGACCGGTCTCATTGTGATGGTGATTGGACTCTTGAAGCTGGGGTGGCTCGCCGACTTCCTTTCGCTCCCTATTGTCGTGGGTTTCCTGAGTGGTATCGGCGTCATCATCGTCACGCACCAGCTACCTCGAGTACTCGGCGTGCCGTCGGGTGGCGAGTCGTTCATCCAACGTCTCCAATGGATTACTCACCAGTTCAGTCACGTCAGTGTGTGGTCGATCGTCCTCGCATTGGGGACGCTGGTCGTCATGGTCGTGGGCGAGAAACTGAACGCGAAACTACCGTGGGCGCTCGGCGCCGTGTTGGTGGCGACGATCGTGTCGGCCACTGGATCGCTGGCCTCACATGGCGTCCAACAGCTCGGGACGGTCCGCGCCGGACTGCCGACCTGGCGTCTTCACTGGCTTGATGGACACGAGTGGGCGGTGGTCTGCACGACGGCGCTCACGCTGGTGATCGTAATTCTCAGTCAGAGCGCCGCGACCTGTCGCACTGCGGCGGACGATTTGGCCATCGCCGACAACCTCAGTCGAGACTTCGTCGGTATTGGACTGGCGAACGTGGCGTGCGGCCTCGTCGGTTCGTTCCCGGTGAACGCCAGTCCGGCGCGCACGACCGTGACTCGGATGGCGGGAGGGCGCACGAAGCTGGTGCTGCTCGTCGCCGGACTGGGTGCACTCGTGCTCTCACCCGTCTCTAAGTTCGCGCACATGATCCCCCTGGCCGCGCTCGCGGGCGTGCTGCTGTTCATAGGTGGACGCCTCATCAAGATTGGCGAATTCCGCAAAATCCTCGCCACCAGTCGTTGGGAGTTCGCTCTCGCACTCATCTCGGCGTTGGGCGTGATCTTGATTGGGGTCGAGCAGGGCCTCGGTATTGCGGTGGGCCTCGCGATCCTGGACCAGACGTGGCGTTCGGCGCGGCCCAGGATGGTCGAGCTGGGTCTACGCACCGGGACGACAAGTTGGGAGCCACAAGAAGAGGAGGGAGTGGAGCATGTGGATCACATCCTGGCGATTCTCTTCGGCGAGGAGATCTTCTTCGCCAACGCCGGGATCTTTCGTCGCGAAATGCACGATCACCTCGCGAAACACCCCGATACGCGCCACGTCATCATTGACGCAGTCGCGATTGCTGACATTGACTTCACGGGCATGACCGCACTCAGTCGCGTCGTGGCCGATCTCACAAATGACTCGATCTCGATCTCCTTCGCTCGCGCGAACGACACGGTGTGCGAGCGTCTTTCAAAGTCGCACGACCCCGCACTGAGCAAGATCATGTTCTTCGCGAGCACCGACGCTGCGGCCAGCGCCGCGCTCGCGACCGAGGCGCCTAGTTCGTAGCCAACTGGCGCAGCACGTAGTTGAGCACGCCGCCGTGTCGGAAGTACTCAGCTTCCGTCGGCGTGTCGATACGCAGTCGAACTTCGAAGGTGACGACCTCGCCGTTTCCTCGTGTCGCGCTCAGCGTCACGTGGGGCACGGTCTCACCCCGGTTGAGGGGATCGAGTCCCGCGATGTCGAACGTCTCGGTACCGTCCAGCCCGAAGGTGTCGGCGCTCTCGCCGGGGTGGAACTGCAACGGCAGCACGCCCATGCCGACGAGATTTGAACGGTGAATACGTTCGTAACTCTCGACGAGCACGGCCTTCACACCGAGCAACTTCGTGCCCTTGGCGGCCCAGTCTCGTGATGAGCCGGTACCGTACTCTTTGCCCGCAATGATCATGAGGGGCGTGCCCTCGGCCTGGTAGGCCATCGCGGCATCGAAGATCGACAGTTCGGTCCCTTCGGGCAACTTGATCGTCACGCCGCCCTCGGTGTTCGGCGCCATTTGGTTACGGATGCGGATATTGGCGAAGGTGCCGCGCACCATGATCTCGTGATTCCCGCGACGCGTGCCGTAGCTGTTGAAGTCAGACTGGGCGACACCGCCGTCGATGAGGTAGCGACCGGCCGGAGAGGAGGCTCGGATGTTGCCGGCCGGCGAGATGTGGTCAGT
>DATCCA010000056.1:0-6406 GCA_036511575.1 Acidimicrobiales bacterium | reverse complement strand
CGAGCACCGCGGGATCGACGACACCGCAACCACCCAATTCGATCCAACCGGTGTGGGAACAGGTTCGACATCCCTCGCCGCGACAGATCGTGCAGGTCACTTCGAACTCCGCGGACGGCTCGGTGAAGGGGAAGTAACCGGGTCGCAGTCGCGAGGCGATATCCGGTCCGAAGTAGGCACGCGTGAAGGTTTCGATGACGCCCGCCAAATCGGCAAACGCAATACCGCGGTCGATGACGAGCCCTTCGATCTGGTGGAAGGTCGCGAGGTGGCGAGGATCGGGGGTGTCACGGCGATAGCAACGTCCGGGCATCACTGAGTGGATTGGAAGTGCGTTCGAGGCGACCGCCGCCTCCATCAAGTGGATCTGCGTGGGCGACGTGTGGGTACGAAGTACCACCGTCTCGGGCTCGCCGAGTTCGACGTAGAAGGTGTCCCACATGCCACGCGCGGGGTGCGCCGGCGGGATGTTGAGCGCCTCAAAGTTGTACCAGTCACTCTCGACTTCGGGGCCCTCAGCGACGGTAAAGCCCATGGCAACGAAAACGTCCTCGAGTTCACGTTGGGTGATCGCGACCAAGTTCGGGTGACCGACGGACGCGGGCCACTGCACTGCACTCACGACCACGTCGCCTAAATCCAATCGGTCGTGCGCCAGTACCTCGACGCGCGCGAGGGCCCGTAGCTCCTCGCGACGGTCTTCGAGCGCACCTTCGACCACTCGTCGGGCCTCTTGGAGTCTCGCTCCGGCGTCCTTACGATCTTCGGGAGCGAGGACACCGAGTGATTTCTGCAACGTCGACAGTACCGAGCGACGTCCGGTAATGGACGCCTCGGCCTCACGGAGTTCGTCGATCGTCGCCAGGGCGGCGATGGTCGAGAGCAGTTGCTCGGTTTGATCGGCGAGGTTGTCGAGAGGTGAGGTGGTCATGACGATTAAAGGCTAGGTGTTGGCGGTGGGGTGATGGCGTAACCACCCTGCCAGAGCGCCTCGAAAGCAATGAGTGAAGCGGCGACGCCCGCGTTGAGCGACTCACTTCGCCCGGCCATTGGAATCGAAATTGAGCGATCACACTTCGCGATCACTTCCTTGCTCAGACCGTCGGCCTCGTTGCCGATGACCACGACGGTCGCGATCGTGAAATTGACATCGCGGTGACTGGTACCGCCGCGCACGACGGTGGCGAGCGTCTGGGCGCCCAAACTCGAGAAGTGCGCGAGTGTCGCGTCGATCGTCGCCACGCAGACGTCGAGATGGAAGATCGATCCGGCCGTGGCTCGAAGCGTCTTGGGGTTATAAGGATCGACCGACTGTCCCGTGAAGATCACGGCCGATGTCCCCGCGGCGTCGGCCGAACGGATGATCGTGCCGGCGTTGCCCGGGTCTTTCAGGTCGTGCACCACCAGAATGAGTCCCCGACAGGCAATAGTGTCGACATCTTTCGATGCAAAACGTACGGCCGCGAGGACCGGTTGGGGTGTTTGGGCGTCAGCGACCTTGGCGAGGACACCATCGTCGAGCGCGAAGACTCGCACGCCGAGTTCATTCGCTTTTTTGGTGAGCGCCACCAATCCCGGCGACGATGCCTCCCCCGCGTCGACGTAGATCGCCTCGAACTGGGCGCCGCTCTCGAGCGCCGCCGCCACGAGGTCGGGACCTTCGATGACGCAGACGCCCTCGCTCCAGCGCAGCGATCGTTTCTGGACAAGTCGCCGCAGTCGGCGCACTCGCTGGTGCGTCGACCCCAACCGCTCGATCAGAACGACTACTTGGCGAGCGCGGCGCCAGCCTGGGCGACGATCGCCGCGAAGGCAGCGTTGTCGTTCACGGCCAGGTCCGCCAAGATGCGACGGTCAACTTCGATACCCGCGGCGTTGAGGCCGGCGATGAATCGGCTGTAGCTCATGCCGTAGGCCCGGGTCCCGGCGTTGATGCGCTGGATCCAGAGACGTCGCATGTCGCCCTTGCGCGCGCGGCGGTCACGGAATGCGTAGACGCCCGAGTGCTGCACGGCCTGATTGGCGGAACGGAAGGTTCGGCTGCGGTCACCGTAGTAACCCTTGGCCTCCTCCAGAATCGCCTTGTGGTGCTTCTTGGCGTTAACCGCCCTCTTTACGCGTGCCATAAATGTCCTTCTCTCTTCTCGATCTCTCTACAGACCCATGAGGCGCTTGGTCTTCTTCTCCAACGCCTTGGATAGGTCCGTCTCACGTCCGAGGCGACGGGCGCGCACGGATGACTTCTTCTCCATGAGGTGGCCACGGAAGGCCTTGCGTCGGCGCAGTTTGCCGCTGCCGGTCACTTTGATCCGCTTCTTGGCACCGCTGTCTGTCTTCATCTTTGGCATCTCAGCCCTCCTCTGCGTTCACTTCCACCGAAACACTCGGTGCGGCTACTTCTTGTTCTGCGACTCTCGGGCTCTCGGCCACTTTGGGCTTCGCCTTCTTTTCCGGTCCGAGGACCATGATCATGTTTCGACCATCGAGTTTCGCGGCCGACTCGACCTTCGCGACGTCATCGAGCTTCTCGACGATCCGATCAAGAATCTTCTTGCCGAGTTCGGGGTGCGCTGACTCGCGTCCACGAAACATGATGGTGACCTTCACCTTGTGACCATCGTTCAGGAACTTCTCCACGAGCCGCGTCTTGGTATCGAAGTCCCCGGGACCGATCTTCGGCCGGTACTTCATCTCCTTGACGCCGACGTTGAGAGTCTTTCGACGCGATTCCTTGGCCTTTTGTGCCTCGTCGAACTTGAATTTCCCGTAATCCATGATGCGACAAACGGGTGGTTGCGCGGTGGGCGCAATCTCTACAAGGTCAAGGTCGAGGCTTCGGGCCAACGCCAATGCTTCACGGGTTGCCATCACGCCACGTTGGTTTCCATCGTTGTCGATCAGTCGAACAGTCTCCACGCGAATACGTTCATTGACGCGGTGGTCTCCAGGCACTGTTGCGATAACTCTCTCCTTGCTCTTCGTAACGCCTCGATGGCGCTACCACGGCAAGCGGGTCGCAAAACTCCTGGGAACCCGGCGCACAATGGTGGCCAGGTGGACGTTGGCACTGCCAACCTCACTTGCTGAACTGCCCAAGTACTTTAGCAGACCGCGTTCATGGTCACTTTGGAGGTCTTTTCCTTCATGAGGTCACGACGACGAAATCCTTCGGCGCGATACCTTACTCGTATGACTGATGAGCAAAATGAGACGTCCTTCGATGAGTCAGAAGAGATCGCCTACCTACGCGCAACGCCCGTGGAGACCGTGCTCGGCAACCATTTCTTTGTCCTTCTGCAACTGGCGGCTCTTCAACTGAGCGCCACGCCGGCGAACCTGACGGGAGCACAGTTGGTCATTGACACGATCGCTGCGATGCTCCAAGCCGGGGGAAGTCGACTCGGTGAGCACGTGGATCTCTACAAGAACGCGTTGGCTGAAGTGCAGCAGCTCTACGTGCGAGCGGCGAGCGCCCCGGCGCCGACAGCCGCGCCCGCGCCCGAGCCCGAGCCCGAGCCCGAGAAGGAGTAATCCCCGCCTCGTTCAATTTTCAATGGCGAACGTGAAGTTAAGCGCGAGTCCGCCCATTGAGCTCTTTGATGTCGTCATCGAGCCGCCGAGTCCTTCGGCGATGTCAGCCATGATGCTCATACCGAGCCCAGACCCGCCGGTCTCTCGCGAGCGCGACTCGTCGAATCGACGGAAGCGTTGTGGCCGAACGCCATACTCCGGAAGACCCGTGCCAGCGTCTTCGATGACGAGCAGCGCGTTGAGCCCGTCGAGGTGAAGTCGCACCCGCACCGCGCTCTCCTTTGACGTGTGGCGGATGATGTTGGAGAAGGAATTGGTAATCAGTCGATCAATGAGGTCTTCACGTCCGCGGATCGCGAGACCGGCATCGATGTCGCGCGTGACCTCGCGTTCAGGATGATCGCTGACGAACTCATCGGTGCGCGCACTCACGAGCGTGCTGAGCGCCACGCGCTGATCGAGGTGGTGCGGCGCCTCTCGAGCTTCCGCTGAGAGAAGGAGGTCAGCGACGAGGGAGTCCATGCGATCAACCTCTCGGCGTACGCGCTCCACTGCGCGTGTGCGCTGCTCTTCATTGATGGTGGGATTGGTGAGAAGTTCGTTGTAACCCTTGATGACGGTGAGCGGTGTGCGTAGTTCGTGCGACGCGTCACCCACGAACTGCTGCATTGTTTCCACGCTCCGAGTTTCAATGGCGATGCGCTGATGCAACGCCACGACCATCGTGGCGAGTGCCGCCTGGAGTTCTCGGACATCGCGGCTACCCACGCTTGGCGGAATCTGTCCCTGGTCGTCGCCCTTCGCGACGTCACTGGCGTAACCAATCAAGCGCTCCATCGTGCGCAGGTCCTTGCGCATGACGAGCCGGGCAAACACCATCATCACGAGGGCGACGAGTAGTCCAGTCAGTGCCACCTCTCGAATCAGGTGCTGACTCTGCACGTTGATCTGCGAGGTCGAACCGGCGACCAGGAGGTAGTCGCCTCCCCCGATGAACACCGATCGAATGCGAAACCCCGGCAGCGTGGGTAGTGACGTGACGAACTTGAGTGATGCTTTCGCGTCAGCGAGCGTCGGCTTCTTTCGAAGCGGCACGAAGCCGGAGTTCACCTGCACGACACCACCCGAGGGATCGACGACGTCAAGGGTGAGGTCATAGGTGTTGGCCTGGACCACGTTGAGCGCGTTGCTGAGCGCCGCGGTCGAATCACCGTGGCCGCTGCGGATCACGACGTTGATGTTGTGGTTGAGCACGGTGTACTGCGAACGCGTACTCGCCTCGACGGCGAACCAGCCCACGGAGAGTGCCACCAGGGTGGTGAGGACGATCAAGAGGATCGTCAGTCGAGTGGCAATCTTCACTTTCCCGCGGTCCAGGTGACGAGCTTGAAGCCCACGCCCCGAACGGTGGTAATCGGTGCGAAGTCGCCGTGATGGATCTTTCGTCGAAGGTACGAGATGTAGGTGTCGAGGACCGACGTCTCGGAGTCGAAGTCGATGTTCCACACTTCACGCAGCAACAGCTCACGCGTGACGAGGCGATCCTTTCGCTCCAGGAGCACTTCGAGGAGTCGAAACTCAGTGGCCGAGAGCGTGACGGGCTCGTCATCGACCGAGATCTCGTGCGTGTCGACGTTCATCACGATCGGACCGGCGCTCAGCACCAGGTCGTCGGCCGCTTCGGCGTTCGAGCGTCGCAGGATCGCCGAGATCCGCAACAGGATCTCTTCGATGCTGAAGGGCTTGCGCACGTAGTCGTCGGCGCCGAAGCGCAGTCCCTTGGCGACGTCCACCGGGGAGTCGCGAGCCGAGAGCATCAGCACCGGCGTTTGGGTGTCGTGCTCGCGAAGTTTGGCCAGAAACTCAAATCCATCCATGGTGGGCATGTTGATATCCACGATGCACAGGTCGGCGTTGTGGCGTCGCAGGAGGTCGAGCGCCTCCGCGCCGTTCGTGGCGACCTCGGTCTGGTAGCCCGCGATCTCCATGGCGTCGCGCAGCAGATCGCGGACGCCGGGCTCGTCGTCAACAATCAAAATCGTGGTCATCGCACTCCTCGCATTGACCGAGCGTACCCGCCCACTTCTGGTCACTCACGAGGAGTTTTCCCCTCTCGGTACTTCACAGCCAAAAAACAAGCACCTCACAGGCTTTTCAAAAACTGGATTTCTACTGTTGGAACTGTTCCTTTGAAAGGGGTCCATATGAAGAAGTTCCGTACACGAGGCGTTGTGGCAGTCGCCATGATTGCGGCCATGGGTATCAGTACCCCTGCGATCGCATTCGGCGCAAGCTCATCGTCCACCGCATCAACCTCAACGCACATTGCCCTGTCGGCACACACGGACGGTCCGTGGAAGGCCTACCGCAAGCAAGAGAACGCCTACCTGAAGCAACTGCGAGTAATCAACGTCACGTTCCAAGCGAGCGTCTCGGTTGCGCGCAAAGAGTACTGGGCCGCCATCAAGGCGTCCAAGGGCTCATCAGACCGTGCCGCCGCTCGCGCTGCTGCCCGGGCCGCGCTGACGCTGTCGATTGCGAACGCCATGGGCGCCCGCTCCACCGCGCTCGTCACCCTTGGTGCCCCTCCGGCGCCACCGGCCGGCGGTGCCGATTCAGCGTGGATCACCTCGCTGCACGGCATCAATGAGACGTACCGCTTGGCAGTAGCCGCTGCGGACGCCGCGTTTGCAGCCGCGTTCCCCACCGCCGTCACTGCACCTGAGCGTGCCGTGGTTCGTGCGACGCTCGCCCTGGCCGTTGCCAACGCAGAGGTTGCCCGAGCTGCTGCGCTGGTAGCCCTCGGACCACCGCCGGCACCAAAGCCCGCGACGACCATCACGACGGTCCCTGCAACGACCACGACAACGGCTCC
>DATCCA010000055.1:0-44033 GCA_036511575.1 Acidimicrobiales bacterium | reverse complement strand
AACATTTGTCGTCAGCACGTTCCCCGGCCCCTCGTTCGTGAGATTGACGCCGATGCCCACCACGACCGCCAGTCGTTCGTCCACCAAAACGATCTCGGCCAAGAGACCGGCGAGTTTCGCGTCTCCGACAATCAGATCGTTGGGCCACTTGAGGGCCGGTCGTACGCCACTGAGACGGACGATCGCGGCTCTGGCCGCCAGGGCAACGCAGGCCACGACCAGCTGCAGCTGGTCGGGACTGAGGTCGGGTCGCAGCAGTATTGAACAGAGCAGCGACGAGCCGCGAGAAGACTCCCAGGTGCGCTCGAGTCGTCCCCGTCCCGCACTCTGAAAGTCGGCGAAAGCAACGAGTCCTTCGGGAGCTCCCTCGTTGGCCTTCTGGGCCACCCACGAGTTGGTCGAATCAACCTCGTCGAAGTGCTCGATTCTCCAGACGATTGAATTCACTGTCTAACAATAGAGTTTCATGTACGAGTGCTAGAAAATAACTGGCCCAGTCCGGAGGTTCGCGTGGTAAAGAAAGTCCTGATCGCCAATCGCGGCGAGATCGCGGTGCGAATTATGCGCACCTGTCGCGAGATGGGCATTGCCACGGTCGCCGTGTACTCAGAACTGGATCGCAATGCCCTGCACGTGCGATTGGCCGACGAGGCCTACGCCCTAGGCGGGCAAAGCGCGGCGGAGAGCTACCTCAACACCGACGCGATCCTCGACGTGTTACATCGCTCCGGGGCCGACGCCGTGCACCCGGGTTACGGCTTCTTCTCCGAGAACACCGACTTCGCGCGCGCCATCACGTCCAAAGGTGTGACCTTCATTGGTCCCCCGCCCGAAGCCATCGAGGTCATGGGTGACAAGATCTCTTCTCGTCTCGCGGCCGCCAAGGCGGGCGTCGAGGGCGTCCCGGGCCGCAGCGAAGCGTTGACGAGTGCGGACGAAGTCGTCGCCTTCGGCAAAGAGTTCGGATGGCCGGTTGCGATCAAGGCCGCCTACGGCGGAGGCGGACGCGGCATGAAGGTCGTGGAGAAGGCCGAGGACGCCCAGGACGCACTCGAGAGCGCCCAGCGCGAGTCACAAAATTACTTCGGTCGACCGGAGTGCTACGTCGAGCGCTACCTCGCGCGACCTCGCCACGTCGAGATGCAGGTGCTCGCTGACACCCATGGCACTACCTTGTGGCTCGGCGAACGCGACTGCTCGGCGCAACGTCGTCACCAGAAGCTGATCGAAGAGTCGCCCGCGCCGAACTTCCCTGACGACATTCGTCGAGCCATGGGCGAAGCCGCGGTGAAGGTATCAAAGGCCTGCGGCTACGTGAACGCCGGCACCGTCGAATTTCTCTTCCAGGACGGCGAGTTCTACTTTCTCGAAATGAACACACGACTCCAGGTCGAACACCCGGTCACTGAGATGGTGACCGGTCTGGACCTCGTCGAGTGGCAACTGCGCATTGCCTCGGGTGAACCAATCACCTTCACCCAGGACGACGTGAAGCGCGACGGCCACGCAATTGAAGTGCGAATCAACGCGGAGGACCCGTCAGGCGGCAAGTTCTCTCCAACCCCCGGCACGCTGACACGCTTCGACCAACCCTCTGGTCCCGGCGTGCGTCTCGACGCCGGTTACAGCGCCGGTGACACCGTGAGCCAGTACTACGACAATCTGATTGGAAAGTTGATTGTGTGGGGTGAGGACCGCGAGAAAGCCCGTCGGCGAATGCTCCGCGCCATCGAAGAGACCGCGATTGAAGGTGTGTCGACCACGTTGGCCGCCGACGTCGTCATCCTCTGCGACGAGCAGTTCGTCAATGGCACCCACTCGACGAATTGGGTCGAGAACGATCTCGACTTCTCGGAGCTCGCGAGTCCCCAAGCCGTCCCTGTGTCGGTCGGCGATGGTCAGGTCCGCAAGGACGTCACCGCCGAAGTCAACGGTCGTCGAGTGACAGTGTCGCTCTGGATGCCCGAGTTCAGTGATGACGGACTGCCTCGAGCAATCAGTACGGCCGCCAAACCCCGGCGCCAACATCACGCCGGGGTACTGGGCAGCGGCTCGGGCAACGTCATCGTGCCAATGCAGGGCACCATCGTGAAGGTGAACGTCGAAGTTGGCCAGGAGGTTGAGACCGGTGAGACCATCGTCATTCTCGAGGCAATGAAAATGGAGAACTCGGTGAACGCCGAAAAGTCCGGCGTCGTCACGTCGATCAGTGTCAGCGCCGGTGACTCCGTCAGCGCCGGTGACACGGTCGCGGTGATCGAGTGAGCGCCGCCGACACCGCCGCCGAGGCCGTTCGCGAACACGCCGACGACTTAATCATGCTCAGTCACTTTGTCCACGCTCACCCCGAACTCGGCTACGAGGAGTTCCTCAGTTCAGCTGCCGTCGCCGACGCCGCGGAACGGGCCGGCTTCAGCGTCGAGCGGGGCATCGCGTCCCTACCGACGGCGTTTCGCGCCACGAAAGGCAGCGGTGCACTGCACGTCGTGTATTGCGCGGAATTTGATGCGCTCCCCGATGTCGGTCACGCCTGCGGCCACAACATCATCGCCGCCTCGTCATTGGGCGCCGCCATTGGGTTGGCGGCCGTCGCCGATGAACTTGACGTGACGGTCATCCTGCTCGGTACGCCCTCCGAGGAGGGCGGAGGCGGAAAGATCGACCTCATCAACGCCGGCTACTTCGACGACGTGCACGCCGCGATGATGGTGCACCCCTTTCCCTTCGAACGACTCGACGCGCACTGCCTCGCCGTCGACCACTTCGACGTCACGTACATTGGTAAGGAGGCGCACGCGGCCGCCGCTCCCTGGGTCGGCATTAATGCCCTCGACGCGTTGACGATCGCGAATGTCGCACTCGGACTGCTTCGCCAACAGTTGCCGCCGGGCGACCTCGTCCACGGCATAACGCTCGAAGGCGGTTCGGCGGCCAACATCATTCCCGCGCGGGCGGTGGGACGCTACATGGCCCGATCCGAATCCATCGAACGTCTCGCCGAGCTTCGGGTCCGCGTGAACGCCTGCTTCGAAGCCGGCGCACTCGCAACCGGCGCGTCACTCCAAATCGAAGAGATCGGTAGTGCGTTTTCGCAGATGGAGACTGATTATGAAATCCTCGCCCACTACCGAACCGCGGCGGAGGGGCTCGGTCGAACGTTCGAACTCGATGATGAGGGCGCTGCGCGCCCCATGATTTCAACTGACATGGCAAACGTGTCGCTCGTCGTGCCGTCAATACACCCCATGATCGCCATTCCCACCAACGGCGCGGTGAACCACCAACCGCAGTTCACGCGGGCCTGTATAACGCCGCAGGCCGATCTCGCCGTCCTCGATGGGGCGACCGCTCTGGCCCAGACGGCAATTAGCGTTGCGCAAGACGGACCGCTCCGAGCACGATTACTGTCGCAGTCATGAAACTCGAACACGTGCTGTTATCAGTGACACCCGGACGCGAAGAGGAGTACGAAGCGGCCGCCAGGCTGGCGTTGCCAATTCTCGACACGGTGCCCGACTGCTTTGGCGGAGAGATCCGACGTCAGGAAGAGAATGGCTCGATCTACTTGCTCCTCATTCGCTGGGATTCAATCGAAGCGCACATGGCATTTCGAGAGTCCGAGGCGTTCGAACGGTGGCGGGCGTTGACGCATCCGTTCTTTACTGATCGACCGTCGGTGACCCATTTCCATGAGCCGATCGAACCCTAACTCGGCTGGTAGGTCCCGAACTCGGCGCGCAAGACATCGGCCACTTCGCCGAGTGTCGCGAGACGAGACAGCGCTGTCTTCATCGGATACAGCACGTTGGCCGAACCGCGCGCCGCGGTTGCGAGGTCGTCGAGCGCCGAGCGAACACCGTCGTTATCACGCGATTGCTTGAGCAACATCACTCGAGCGATCTGGGCTCGCTGCTGTTCCTCGTCAATGGGGAACACGTCGGCCTTCGTCGACGCACTCTCCTCAAATCGATTGACGCCGACCACGACTTTCTCGCCGCGATCAACCCCGCGAGCGAACTCATACGCCGCGGATTCGATTTCGTCTTGCATGTAGTGCGACTCAATCGCCGCGACCGCTCCCCCACGTTCATCTATGGCCTCGATGTAGTCGCGCGCGAGTCGTTCCACTTCGTTGGTCATCGACTCGACGTAGTACGAGCCAGCGAGCGGGTCGACCGTGTCACCAATGCCCGATTCGAAACCCAGGACCTGTTGGGTGCGCAGGGCCAATTTGGCCGCTCGCTCCGTCGGCAGTCCGAGTGCCTCGTCGAAGCCGTTGGTGTGCAGTGACTGGGTCCCACCGAGGGTCGCGGCGAGGGCCTGAATGGTCGTGCGAACAATGTTGTTCTCGGGCTGCTGTGCCGTCAGCGTCGAACCGCCGGTTTGGGTATGGAAGCGAAGCATCATGGATTTCGGGTCTTTGGCGCCGAAACGGTCACGCATTATGGACGCCCACAGTCGTCGCGCCGCGCGATACTTCGCGACCTCTTCGAAGAGGTTGTTGTGCGCGTTGAAGAAGAAACTCAGTCGAGGTGCGAAGTCGTCGAGCACGAGGCCCGCGGCGAGCGCCGCCTCGACGTACGCAATGCCGTTGGCCAGCGTGAAGGCAATCTCCTGTACGGCCGTCGATCCCGCTTCGCGAATGTGATACCCCGAGATAGAAATCGTGTTCCAACTCGACATCTCCTTGGCGCAGTACGCGAAGGTGTCCACGACGAGACGCATGGACTGGCGTGGTGGGTAGATGTACGTTCCTCGGGCCACGTACTCCTTAAGAATGTCGTTTTGGATAGTGCCACGCAGCTTCTCCCCCGCCACGCCCTGCTCTTCAGCGACCAACTGATAGAGCAACAACAAGGTCGACGCTGTCGAGTTGATGGTCATTGAGGTCGTCACTTCATCGAGCGGGAGACCTGCGAGCAGGTGGCGCATGTCCTCGAGTGACGAAATGGCGACGCCCACCTTGCCCACCTCGCCCTCAGCCCGGGCGTGATCCGAGTCAAAGCCCATCTGGGTCGGCAGGTCAAAGGCACACGACAGTCCGGTCTGCCCGGCTTCTAGGAGGAACTTGAAACGCTGGTTCGTGGCCTCGGCGCTGCCGAAGCCGGCGTACTGGCGCATGGTCCAGAGCCGACCACGGTACATCGTGGGCTGGACGCCACGGGTATAGGGGTAGTCACCGGGCTCGCCGAGCTCGAGTTGCGCGTCGAAACGTTCAAGGTCACTCGGCTCATAGACCGCTCGCACCACGATCCCTGAGTCGGTTGTTCGTTCGTCGGACGCCACAAGGGCAACGTTAGGCGTTGTCGTGCTGACGAGGAATGTTTCGGGAGCGTGAAACAATGCCCGTCGACTCGCGAGCGACCGGGCATTCCGACCATGATGGACCAGTGAAATGCTCCGGCTGTGGCGCCTACGTCAGTGGCGATACCTGTGGCTCGTGCAACTCAGCCGTGGCCACGCTCGGTGTCGAGGACGAGGTTACCGGTCTTCGGCTTGGTGGTTGGTGGCGACGAGTCGGCGCCACCTTCTCCGACAACGTCATCATGCTGCTCCCGTCCTACGCAGTCTTCGTGCTCTTTGCCGCCCTCGCGGGCGCGGTCGTCGGGGTACTCGCGGGCATTGCGGCCCAGGGCGTCTATCAAGTTCGGCTGCTCTCCATGCAACGCGGCCAAACCATTGGCAACCGCATTGCCCTTACTCGTGTGCGCGATGAAGTCACCGGGGGACCCATCACGCGAAACACTGCGCTGAAGCGTTGGGCCTTCGTCGGCGTGTACCAAGCGGTGGCCACGTTGCTCACCGGCAACTTCGCACTCTACGTGTTGGTCGGCATCACCTTGATTGATGGTCTCTATCCGCTCGTGAACTCTCGAAAGCAGGCGCTGCACGACCGATTCGCCGGCACGATCGTGGTGATGGCCTAGACGCTCACCGGGTGGGGCATGCACAGGTCGTCGTACTCCGCGATCACGATTGGCCCCGCGTCCTCGCCACAGGCCGGGCACGACGGGTCGCGACGAACCTTGAAGGTCCGAAACGACTGTTCGAGGGCGTCATAGGTCAAGAGTCGACCGACCAAGGGATCGCCCAACTCGAGAAGGAGTTTGATGGTCTCAACGGCCTGGATCGAGCCGATGATCCCCGGCAGCACACCCAGCACTCCCGCCTCGGCGCAACTCGGTGCCAACTCCGGCGGTGGCGGCTCAGGAATCATGCAGCGATAACACGGTCCGACGTAGGGATTGAAGACGGTGGCTTGACCTTCGAATCGAAAGATTGAGCCGTGGACGACGGGAATGTTCTTCAGCAGTGCAGCGTCGTTCACGAGGTAGCGCGTCGGGAAGTTGTCGGTGCCGTCAACAATCACGTCGTAGCCGTCGATGATGTCGAGGATGTTGTCCGCGCCCAGTCGAGTGTCGTACGTGATGACCTTGACGTCGGGGTTCATGGCGGTCAGCGTGAGTTTCGCGCTTTCCACTTTGCGCATGCCCACGCGGTCGAGGTTATGGAGGATCTGACGTTGCAGATTCGAACTGTCAACGACGTCCATGTCGATGATGCCGAGTGTGCCCACGCCGGCCGCCGCGAGGTAGAGCGCGGCCGGTGACCCGAGACCGCCCGCGCCCAGCAGCAGCACCTTCGAGTCGAGCAGACGCATCTGACCCTTTTCGCCAACTTCGGGCAGTAACAGGTGTCGGTGGTAGCGGATTCGTTGGTCGGCGTTCATGGTGAGCGGTGTGGCCCAGGGAAGTCCCTCGTCCTTCCATTTGTTGAAGCCACCGATGATTGAGACCACGTCGCTGTAGCCGAGGTCTTGGAGCGTCTTGGTGGCGAAGGCCGAACGAACGCCGCCGGCGCAGTAGATCGCAATCGGAGCGTTTTTGTCAGGGAGTCGTCCCTCGACGGAGAACTCCAGGTTCCCGCGCGCCACGTGGACCGCGTTCGGCACGGCGCCTTGTTCGTATTCGTCGGGCTCTCGAACATCGAGGAGCGTGTAGTAGTCCAGCCGTGCCGCGACGTCATTCGGGTCAATCTCGCGGATCTCCGCTTTGGCAGCATTCAATAAGTCTCGAGGCGTGGCCACCGGTCTCCTTCGTTCAGGTGAAATGTTACCTGGTGAGTCAACATTCGCGACCGCCGTCTCTGGTAGACCCCTTGCGTGGCACTGCACGAACTCTTGGCCGCTCGACGAATGGTCCGATCCTTTGACGGAACCGGCGTTGACGAGAGCCAACTTGGCGACCTGTGCGCCCAGTCACTCTGGGCGCCCACCGCGGGAAACGCTGCGGGCGTGCGTATGCACATCGTAGGCCACGCGTTGGTCAGCGACTACTTCGAGGTTGCGACGGACGAAGCGTGGCGCCACAGTGCTCGACGCGCGCCCGGACTCCAACGGGCCGGTGCCGTGGTTCTCGTCACGTCCAAGCGCTCCGCCTACCTCGATCGCTACGGCGAAGACGACAAATCGTCGTCCGGGCTAAGCGACGAGCGCTCGTGGCCGGTCCCCTACTGGCACACCGACGCCGCGATGGCAACCATGGCGTTGCTCTTGCTGCTCGAGGAGCGCGCAATCGCGGCGACGCTGTGGGGGAACTTCCGCCGTGAGCAAGAGATTCTCGAGTGGGCGCATATTGACGGCGAAGACCTCTTCGCGTCGGTGTTGCTTGGTCACGCCGACGGGAACGACGTGGCGTCGGCATCGCTCGAGCGTGACGTACCGCCGCGTTCGTCCAGAGTCACACAGGTGGAGCCTTAGCGCTCTTCGTTCTCATCATTGTGCGCCGTCGCTTCGTCAGCGACAGCTTCGAGGAACTCGACAATCGTGCGCGCGCCAAAGGCCGTCGCTCCCTTGGTCGCGTACCCGTGGGCCGAATCTGATCGCCCGGGGCCGGCAATATCGAGGTGCGCCCACGGTCGTCCATCGGTGAACTTCTCCAAGATCAATGCCGCGACGATGGTGCCACCATTGCCGACCGTGCCCACGTTCTTCATGTCGGCCACGTCGGATTCGACCTGCGACCAGTAACTCGAATGCAGGGGCATTCTCCAGAACGGTTCCCCGCTTCGAGCGCTGGCAGCGCGGAAGTAGTCCGCCAGCTCGTCGGTCGAGGCGAAGAGGGCACCGATTTCGTCGCCGAGCGCGACGCGCTGGGCCCCGGTCAACGTGGCAATGTCGACAATGGCGTCGGGGTTGGCCTCGACGGCGAGGCTGAGCCCGTCGGCGAGGATCAGACGTCCTTCGGCGTCGGTGTTCAGGACCTCAATCGTCATGCCGTTGCGGATCGTCAACACGTCGCCAGGCTTGGTGGCGCGGTCACTCGGCAGGTTCTCCGTCATGGGCGCAATGGCGGTTACCTTCACCGCGAGCTCCAATTGACTCGCGATAGAGAGGGCGGCCATCACGATGGCGGCGCCGGTCATGTCCGTCTTCATTGTCATCATGCCCGGGCCGGTTTTGAGTGAGAGACCTCCCGAGTCGAAGGTGACGCCCTTGCCGACGAGGGCGATATGGGGCAACTCCTCATCGGGGCTCGGGTCGTAGGTCGCGTAGACCAATCGAGTCGGTTGCGCGGAACCCTCACCGACACCGAGTAGCCCGCCCAAACGCTCCTCGCGAATGCGTGGTTCCGTCCAAATCTCGACGCTGACATGTGCGTCATCGTCGAGACGAGACTGCACCTGACGGGCGAGTTCCTTGGGTGCCATGTACCCGGCTGGTGAGTCGACGAGGAACTTGGCCCAGTTCACGCCTTCGGCCACGGACGCTCCGCGCGCGACGCCGTCGGTGACGTCGTCGTGGGTTTCAACCGACGGCAGGGGCGTGCCCAGCGGAACCACGTCGAACGTCGCGACCTTGTCGTTCTTCTTGTAGCTGTAGGTCGACAACAGCGCGCCCGTGACGAGCGCCTGCGCCGCGTCACGCGGGTCGTCAATGCCGTCGGTGGGCAAGAAGAAGGCCACGGAACCATCGCCGGCCACCCGAGTCGCGGCGGCACCGGCCAGCCGGTAGGCCTCGAGGGAGTTGTACGTCAAGCCAATGCTCACAAAGGCGACGTTCGCTTCGTCCAGGGAGCGCAGTACCGCCAGGCTCCCGGCGTCACCCTTCAGGCCCTGCTTGGCGCACCACTCTTGGGACAAGGTTCGCGGAATGGTTTGGCCAGCGAGGATCAGTGGTATCGACTCCGCAATGAACGCAACGCCGTCGTCAAAGATGACCGGTACCACGAGTGTCGACAGATTCGCGGCCTCGATTGGCGTAGCGATTCGAGCAGTGCGAGTCATGCGATTCCCTCCTAGTCGTGAATACGAGTTGTTCGGTGATTCGGACCCTCCGCGAAACGCGCCATCGTCCAGGCGAGGTCACTCAGTCGATTGAGATAGGCGACGACGAAGGAACCGTCGAGCGGGTAGCCCACCGCGATCCGCTCGGCTCGGCGGATGACCGTACGAGCCACGTCGAGCGCCGCGGACAGCGGATTCTCGCCCGGCACCACGAACTCCTTGGGCATCTCAATCTCCTCAGAGAGTGCGTCAATCTCCGATTCGAGTCGTTCGATCATCCCCGCGGTGACCAGCGTCTTCTCGGGGGAGAGTTTGCGACGGTTGTCGGGCAGCGTCGCAACCTCGGCCATGAGGACCCAAAGGTCGCGTTCGACGCTAATGAGCAGTTCATTGAGTCGTGATCCCGTCTCGCTCAGGGAACGGGCCCAGCCGAGCGTCGCCTGTGCCTCGTCGACGGCACCGTTGACTTCAATGGGCTCAGAACTCTTGGCCACGCGACCACCGAAGTAGAGACCGGTCGTGCCGTCGTCACCGTCGCGCGTATAGATCTTCACGACATTCAGCGTAGTGAACGAGTGGCACACGGGTAGCCTGAACAGTCAATGGCGTCCCTCCTTCGACCTCCGTTCGCACGACCGAACGCAAGTGATCCCTACTTGACCGCCTTGAATGATCACGTCCTTATTTACGACGGCGCAACCGGTACGAACTTCCAGTTGATGGAACTTCACGCCGATGACTTTGGTGGCGCTGCGTTCGAAGGGTGCAACGAGATGCTCGTGCTCACTCGGCCCGACGCCGTGGAGCAACTGCACCGATCGTTCCTCGATGTCGACGTCGACGTCATCGAGACCGACTCATTCGGCTCTTTCTCCGTCGTGCTCAACGAATACGGCATTGGCGAGCGCGCGCAGGAGTTGTCGCTGGTGTCGGCGCAGATTGCGCGACGTGTGGCCGACGAGTACTCCTCGCCGGGACGTCCGAAGTTCGTCGCGGGTTCAATGGGACCGGGCACGAAATTCCCCTCCCTCGGTCAGATCACCTACGACGACCTCTCAGCCAGTTACGAGGAGATGGCGTACGGACTGCTCGAAGGTGGCGTCGACCTGCTCATCGTGGAAACCGTCTACGACCTCCTCTCGGGCAAGGCGGCCATTGCCGCGTGTCACCGCGCCATGGCGCGCCACGGACGCATTGTTCCCATCCAAGCGCAGGTGACCATCGAGCTGACCGGTCGAATGTTGCCCGGAACGGAAATTGGCGCTGCGATCACTGCACTCTCGCCACTCGGCGTCGACGTGCTCGGCCTCAACTGCGCCACCGGCCCCGTTGAAATGTACGAACCTCTTCGCCAACTCAGCGACACCGCGCCCATGCCCCTTTCGTGTCTTCCCAACGCCGGACTACCGAGCGTCGTTGAGGGCAAGATGCATTACGACTTGACGCCGGAGGCGTTGGCCGAGCACCTGTCGAAGTTCGTCAGCGAGTATGGCGTCCAAGTGGTCGGCGGTTGTTGTGGCACCACGCCCGAGCACATGGCGCGCGTCATTGAGTTGATTCGTCCGTTGCGCGCGGCGTCGAGGAGTCCAATCCTCGAACCGGCGGTCGCGTCCATCTATTCGGCCACGAACTATCAACAGGACCGTTCCGTGTTACTGGTCGGCGAGCGCACCAACGCCAACGGTTCGAAGAAGTTTCGAGACGCGATGCTCGAAGGTGACTGGGACACCTGTGTGGGCATAGGTCGCGATCAGATTAAGGAAGGCGCCCACATCATCGACGTCTGCGTTGATTACACCGGTGCCGACGGCGTCAGTGACATGAACGAGATCATGAGCCGACTCGCGACGCAGTCATCGGTGCCCGTGATGGTCGACACGACCGAGACGAAGGTCGCGCGACAGGCGCTCACTTGGCTCGGGGGTAAAGCGCTGTTGAACTCGGTCAACTTAGAAGAGGGCGATGGCGAGGGCACACGACTCGACGGCTTCCTGACGCTGGCGGCGGAGTTCGGTTGCGCCGTCGTCGCCACCTGCATTGACGAAGAGGGTCAGGCTCGTACCGCCGAGTGGAAGGTCCGCGCGGCCCAGGCAATAACCGACCTGGCCGTCAATCGTTACGGACTTGACGCGCACGACATCTTCATCGACACGCTCGCGCTCCCCCTTTCGACTGGCATGGTCGAGTCGCGACGCGACGGCATTGAAACGCTTGACGCCATCAAACGCATCAAGGCGGAACTGCCCGGTGTGCGCACGATCCTCGGCCTCTCGAACATCTCCTTCGGTCTCAATCCGGCGGCGCGCCAGGTGCTCAACAGCGTGTTTCTTCATGAGGCGGCCGAAGCCGGTCTCGACGCCGCCATCGTGCACGCGTCGAAGATTCTCCCCCTGCACCGCGTCGATGAAGAGGCCCGTCGGGTCTGCCTCGACCTCATCTATGACCGGCGCAGTGACGAGTACGATCCGCTGACGGTGCTGCTCGGCATCTATGAAGGAGTTTCGTCGTCGAGCGCGATCACCAGCTCGTTGGACGATCTCGAACTGACCGACCGACTACGTCGGCGCATCATTGACGGCGCTCGCGTCGGACTCGAAACCGACCTCGACCAGGCAATGGCCGAAGGAATGGCGCCCCTCGACATCGTGAACAATCTCCTCTTGGACGGCATGCGTGAAGTGGGCGACCTGTTCGCGTCGGGCGATATGCAGTTGCCCTTCGTCTTGCAGAGTGCCGAGACAATGAAGTCGGCCGTTGCGCACCTCGAGCCGCACATGGAGAAGAGCGACCAGGGCGGGCGGGGACGGATCGTGCTCGCCACCGTGAAGGGCGACGTCCACGACATCGGCAAGAATCTTGTCGACATCATCCTCACCAACAATGGCTACGAGGTATTCAATCTCGGCATCAAGGTCGGTGTCAACGAAATGCTGACCGCGCTCGAAGATCACCAGGCCGACGCGCTCGGCATGAGCGGACTGCTCGTGAAGAGCACGCTGATCATGCGCGAGAACTTGGAACTCATGAACGAGCGCGGCATGAGCCACGTGCCGGTCCTCTTGGGCGGCGCCGCCCTCACGCGCACCTACGTCGAGCGTGACCTGCGCCAGGTGTACGGTGGGCGACTCTTCTACGGGAAAGACGCCTTCGAGGGACTTCGCGTGCTGGACCGACTCGGTGAGATTCGCCGTGACGACGAGGACGATCCCACCTTCGGCCGCGAGATCTCGGAGCGAAAGGTCTTTCGCCGAATTCGTGGCGAAGCCGACGACGCGCCCGAAGGTCTGCCGAGCCGAAGTCCCGACGTCGGCGAAGATAATCCCCTCTTCACCCCGCCCTTTCTCGGGAGCCGCGTCGCCAAGGGGATGTCGATCGACGAGATCAGCGACTACTTGAACCAGACCGCGCTCTTTCGCAATCAGTGGGGGTTTCGACCCGAGAACGGCGAGGACGATCCCGCATTCAAGGAACGCGTGAGTGCGACCTTGCGCGAGCAACTCGGCATCGCCAAAGAGGGCAGTCTCCTGGTTCCCCAAGTCGTGTGGGGACACTACGCCGCGGCGTCGAGCGGTAACGACCTCATCCTCTACTGCGACGACACCCGCACCGCAGAGATTGCTCGATTCACGTTCCCGCGCCAGCACGTCGCACCATTCCTCTGCATCGCGGACTTCTTTCGTTCAGTCGACAGCAGCGACCTCGACTACGCGAGCTTCATGCTCGTGACGATGGGCGAACGAGTCTCAGAGCGTTGTCAGGAACTCTTCGCGGAGAATCGCTACACCGACTACCTGTTGTTGCACGGCCTCGGGGTGGAGATGGCCGAGGCGTTGGCCGAGCTTTGGCACAAGCGCATTCGCGACGAGCTCGGATTTGTGGAAGAGGACGGACCGACCTTGACGGGCCTGTTTCGCCAGAAGTATCGTGGCGGGCGCTACTCCTGGGGCTACCCCGCCTGTCCCGACTTGACCGACAACGCCAAGGTCGCCGCCCTCTTAGAGAGCGAGCGCATCGGAGTCACGGTGTCCGAAGGGTTCCAGCTGCACCCCGAACAGACCACCGACGCCATTATCTGTCATCACCCCATGGCGAAGTACTTCGTCGCGTAACGCGTATCGGAAGGGGCGACGGCTCCTCCCCGTCCACCTTGAACGTGCCACTGCAACGACGAGGCGACGGTCAGATCACCCGAGCGACTTCGCGCACGAAATTATCGCCGCGGCCAACGCCTTGGTGCCCTTGGTCCACTTCGCACGGTTCGCGACGATATAGGCATCCAACTTCGGAATGCTCTTGCTCGAGATGTAGTCCTTCAGAACGGTGACCACAGCATTCAACACACTCTTGGACGCCGCATTCGGTGCCTCGGACGCCAACGTCGCGTACAACGGTTCGAGGGACTTGGCCCACGCCTGGTAGGACTTGAGATTCGTCGATGCCGGTGGCACCGCTGGATGGAAGGTGAAAATCGTCGTGCAGAACGCACTGCCGGCCGCGGATGCCATACTGCTGGCTCCACTCGGTGAGGCAACGGCGACTGACAACATCAGCGCGGCCGAGGCCACCGCCGCGCCGACTGCGGCCATCGGACTCTTGATTCGAGAATTCATCTACGGCTCCTCCATCGAGGCATCGCCCCGGCTCAGTACAGCGACTCCACGGTGGGGTACCTTTGAAGTGATACGGACAGTTTCTACCATGCGACGTGCTCAGATTCCGGTCCACGATTCAACAAATTCGTCTGCGCGGGGTCGCAGGGAGTCATGCGGGCGGCGTTACTCCTCGGGCTGTCCGGCACCCATGATCGTGATCGCCGTGTTCATCACAGGCTCAACAAAGACGGAGATTGCACTCCCGGGAACGGGCATCTCCTCAAGCACAATCGTGCCACCCAGTGCACGGACCTGGTTGCGTGCCGCGTCGAGCGTGTCGACTATGTAGATCGAGTTCCATTGCGCTGCGGGTCGGTCCGGCACCTGATTCTGGGAAATTGACCCGAACCACTGCTCGCCGTTCGCTAGCACCTTCATGCCCGGCTCCGGTTCGAGAAGACCGTGACCGGTGAGGCCGCTGTAGTAGGCGGCGGCCTTGTCGGGCTCGTTCGACGCGTGGTCGAACCATCCCGGAGCGCCCGCTTCGTACACAACACCGAAACCCTTGAATTCGTCGGCCTGCCAGAGACCGTGCACCGCACCCGTGGGGTCTGCGACGAGGGCCATTGCGCCGGCACCCCCGACGACCTGTGGTCCCATGAACACGTTGCCGCCGAGTTCCTTCGCCCGCGCAATAGAGGCGTCGAGGTCATCGGTGGCGAAGTAGGGCACCATGGCACCCACGCCACCGGGGCCTTGTCCGACGCCCATCACGGGTTCACCGTCGAGGCTGGCGATGCAGTAATACCCCATCTCTTCGCCGCTGACATCCCACGTCCATCCGTACAGCGCCGTGTAGAAGTCCATCACCGCCTGACGTTGATCCGAGGTCTCGACCATGACGTCGACCCAGCTAGGCATTCCGTTTGCGTGCGATTGAATTTTTGGCATAGCGGCAGTATTCCACAGCCCCGTTACGTCGTGCTTGCGAACTTTTGGACAACAAACGGTGACACGATGAGACTTTTGGTAAGGGGTGCGGCGCGTCGTTTCTAGCGGCGACTGGGCGCGGCAACGGGCGTGGCGTCACTCAGCGCTTCGCGAGCGTGGTAACTCGAACGCGTGAGTGGTGAGGACTGCACGTGGTGCAGACCGAGGCGACGACCACGCTGGGCGAGGTCGTCGAACTCTCCGGGCTCCCACCAACGTGCGACCGGAAGATGCAGTTCAGTTGGTCGGAGGTACTGGCCAATGGTCGCAATCGACACACCCACGGCGGCCATGTCCGCGAGGACCTCTTCTACTTCGTCCGGCGTCTCGCCGAGGCCAACCATCAGTCCGGACTTGGTCGTGAGGCCCGACTGCACGCTTCGTGCCAGGACGGTGAGTGATCGAAGGTACCCCGCCGATGGCCGAACGGCCCGCTGGAGTCGCGCGACAGTTTCCATGTTGTGATTCAGTACGTCGGGCTGGGCATCGATGATGAGCGCCAATGAATCGGCGTCGCCCTTCAAGTCGCTAATGAGAACTTCGACGTTGGTGTTCGGCGAACGCTCACGAATGGCCCGTACGGTCGCGGCGATCGCCCCGGCTCCCCCATCGTCGAGGTCGTCGCGCGCCACGCAGGTGACCACGGCGTGGGCCAATTTGAGTCGCACGACGGCTTCGGCGACACGCTCGGGCTCCGTGGGATCGAGCGCCAGCGGCTTACGTGTATCGATGAGACAAAAACCGCACGCTCGAGTGCAGCGCTCGCCGTTCACCATGAACGTGGCGGTACCGGCGCACCAGCACTCGAAGATGTTCGGGCAGCCCGCCTCTTCGCAGACCGTGACCAAGCGAAGGTCCTCGGTCAACGTGCGTAGGGACTGGAACTCACTACCCATGTGCGCTTCAATGCGCAGCCACTCGGGCTTGCGCGAGCGAAGTGGCAGGCCAGCGTCAGGGTCGACGCCGGCTTTGCGGAGTCGTCGAAGGAGGGGCCGCTCCGAGGTACTCGATGCCGCGCTTCGATCAACGCGTGCGACATTTGCGGGGCCACCGAGGCGAGCGTCGAGTTCAAGACCCAGTCGTTCTTCCACGTCTCGCGTTCGCACGTCGAGACCGAGCGTTGTCATTGATGCCACTGGCTTGTCCGCAATGCCACACGGGACAATCGAATCGAATCCCTTCATATCGGTCTCGACGTTGAGCGCGACACCGTGCAGGGTCCTACGATGACCGTGTTCGTTGCGCTCGGTTCGCACGCCGACAGCGGCGATTTTTGACGGCGACGCCTCGACGTGCGCCCAGACACCCGGGTATCCCTCGAGTCGCCCGACAACGCCAAGGCGGCCGTCGGGATCAAAGGAGCGGACTGCCGCGATCACGGCGTCTTCCAACCGGGTGACGTGGGTCTTCCCCGCCGAGGGATCGTCGTCGACGGTGACGATCGCCCAGGCAACGACCTGACCTGGCGCGTGGTAGGTGACGTCGCCACCACGGTCTGCGTCGATGACGACGGCGTCCAACGATTCGAGCGGTACGAGGAAATGCTCGTCGAGCGTGCGAATGCCACGGGTGTAGGTCGGTGGGTGCTCGAAGAGCAGCACGTAGTCGTCGCTCGCCTGGAGCAGCGCCCGCTGAAAGTCGTTCGCCTCCGCGAAGGAGATACGTCCCAGATGGCGGCGGCGCAACATTTAGCGCTCGCCCTCAACGTCAAGCCCCTCGAGCAACTGCGCCACCCGCTCAAGGTAGTGCACCGCCGCCACCGGCTCACACACTCGATGGTCGAACGAGAGTCCGAGCACGAGCCGTCGACCGATTTCGACACTCGATACGCCGTCACGAACGACCACGATGGGAACCTCACGCACGGCGCCGAGCGAAAGAACCGCGACCTGGGGTTGGATGATGATCGGTTCGGACCACAATGTGTTCGCGCTCGGTGCGCCGAGCACGGTGAAGGTGCCGCCCATGAGATCGTCCGTTGTCAACTGTCGCGAGAGCACACGTTCGTCCAGTTCGTTGACGCGACGGGCGAGGGCTCGAATCGTGAGACCGGCCGCTGCGTGGACGACTGGCACCAACATGCCATCGTCGTCGACGGCTCGAACGAAGCCCAGGTTCACCGAACGGTGCACTACGAGCTCATCGTTCCCGAATGTCGCGTTCAAGAACTCGAACTCTCCGAGTGCGCGCACCGCAGCAACGCTGACGATCATTTCATCGGATATAGCGATGCCGTCACGTGTCGTGCGGCCCAGCGCATCGAGTTTGGCGAAGACGGCGCCGTTGGCCTCAATTGCCACGAAGCCGTGTGGTGTGACTTGCGCCGAGGCGGCCATGTGCTGGCCCATCCGACGACGACCGTTGGAGAGTGCCACGACAACTTCCTGGGTGGGACCGTCCAAGACCGCTCGCTCGGCGTCACGCCGAGTGATCGAACCGCCCGGCCCCGTTCCCTGCAACGTTGACGCTTCGACGCCGCCGTCGCTCAGGATTCGTCGCACGACGGGCGACACGACAACGCCGTTGACGGTGTCGCCCAACGGGCCCGCGGGCGCTGTCGTTGAGGCGGTGACGTTGTCGACCCGTTGAGCGGGTGCGGGGACGTCAGCTTTCTGCGCCGCCTCGGTTTTGGGTGCAGTTCCCGAGTCGTCAATGACGGCGACGCGAGAACCCGTCTCGACAGTATCGCCCTCTTCTGCCAGGATTTCTGTGAGTACGCCCGCCGCTGGCGACGGCATCTCTGAGTCAACTTTGTCGGTCGACACCTCGAACAGCGGTTCGTCGCGCGCGACGCTGTCGCCCACTTTCTTGAACCACTGGGTGATTATTCCTTCAGTGACCGACTCACCCAGCGACGGGAGCGTGACGTCAACCAACGTGTAGACCTCGACCGGCCAAGGCGATAAGCGTTTCACCAAAGGTCTCGGAAAGTGACGGGTGCGGCTGGATCAAGGCTGCGGCCTCTTCGGCGGTCGCCTCCCAGTTGACGGCGAAGTAACCAGCGCCGAGCTGTTCAGTCACCCACGGACCGGCCATGTGCACCCCGAGAATCTGACCGGCAGATCCATCGGCGCGCTTCTCGGCGATGATTTTCACGACTCCCTCGGTCTCGCCAATGATCTGTGCGCGACTGTTGCCGCCGTAGGGGTCCTTCTTCACGACGACGTCGTAGCCCTTTTCCTTCGCGCTCGCTTCGGTGAGTCCACAGAACGCGACCTCGGGGTTCGAGTAGATGGCCCACGGTACGCGGTCGTAGTCGACGGGCACCGTTGACTCTCCGAGAATCGTCTTGATCGCCACTATCGCCTCGGCGAAGCCAACGTGCGCGAGCTGTGGCGTCCCGGCCACGACGTCACCAACGGCGTACACGTGGGGGTTGGCCGTGCGCATGAGCGGGTCCGCCACCACGAAGCCGCGGTCGTTGATCTCCACGCCGGTTCCCTCGGCGAGGAGTCCCTCGGTACGCGGACGCCTTCCCACTGACATCACGACCATGTCGACCTTGACGTCATCACCGCCTTCGACAGTGATCGTCGTCGCGCCCTTCTTTGGCGTATGGCCAGTGATGTTGGCGCCCGTGCGAATCTCAATGCCACGCTTCTTGAATGATCGTGCGACCACGCTCGCGACTTCCGTGTCACAGCCAGCGAGAATCGAAGGCAATGCCTCGAGCACGGTGACTTTGGTGCCCATGTCGGACAGTAGTGATGCGAACTCACAACCAATGGCGCCTCCACCGATGACCGCCGCGGTCGCGGGCAGTGCACTGAGGTCGAGGAACTCGTCAGAGGTGACGACAATTGTCCCGTCAACGTCGAAACCGGGCAGCGTCCTCGGTACCGAACCCGCGGCGAGGATCACGTTCGTGGCCTTGGCGACGACGCTGGCGTCATCGCCGTCGACGACGCTGACCGTCCCGTCGGCTTCGAGCCGTCCGGTCCCAGAAAAGACGGTGACTTTGCGGCCCTTGAGTAGGCCCGAGAGTCCCTTGAAGAGACGGTCGACGATTTCGTTCTTGCGGTTCTGGCTGGTGGCGAAGTTGACGTCACCCTCGGTGACGTTGATGCCGAACTCGCTGGCGTGTTCGACGGTGCGACGTACGTGGGCCGTCTCGAGGAACTCCTTGGCGGGGACGCAACCACGGTGCAGGCAAGTGCCACCGACCTTGTCACGCTCGACGATCGCGATGTTGAGCCCCGCGGACGCGCCGTAGAGGGCGGCTGCGTAGCCTCCGGGTCCTCCTCCGATTACCACAACATCGAACTGCTGGACCTCGTTAGTCACGGTCTATCCTTCAATCTCGTAGTGAATGACCCCCTGGGGAATCCTAATGTTTCCGACCGTGAGCGAATGCGGCCACCAACGCTCGTTGGGTTACGAGTGACGTCCTCGCTGGGAGTCCGCGGCCTGAGTTGCCAGCACGTCGACAAACTCGTTCATGACGTCACCGGAGTGACCCTTCACCCACGAAAAATGAATGTCGCGCCCTCCCTCGAGAACGAGCGCGAAGAGCTCTTCCCACAGATCGCGATTGGCGACCGGTTTTCCCTGGGAGTTCTTCCAGCCACGTCGAAGCCACCCGACGTGCCACTTTTCGTTGAAGCACTTGACAACGTAGGAGGAGTCGCTCACGATTTCTAGTGGGCTCTCGGGATTCTCGCGCAAGGCCTCGATGACCGCGAGAACCTCCATTCGCTGGTTTGTCGTGTGGGGCGCGGCGCCGCTCCCAAACTCGTTCGCGCCACTCGCCCAGGCCCAGCCACCCGGTCCGGGGTTGCCGCGGCAGGCCCCGTCGGTATGAATCTGCTTCATGGAGTGCGGGTGACCCACGAATCTGAATCGGTGGTGAATCGCGTCACCGTGTCGGGTAGTTCGCCGCGCAGTACTTGACCGAGTGTGACGTGCTCAAGAACTTCGCGTAGGGCGCCTCGCACCGCAATCCACACTTCGCGAAGGTATTTCGCGTCGCCCTCGTAGATGAGCGTCTCGGGGCGCATCCCGCGCACACCGGCCATGGGGCCACTCACCACGCGAAGGATGTCGGCGATGGTGATCTGATCGGGGTCGTGCGCCAGTTTGAACCCGCCTTCGGGACCGCGCTGACTGGTGACCAATCCGCCGCGACGAAGGTCTGAGAGAATGGCGCCGAGGAACTTGGCCGGAAGTTCTTGTTCGAGGGCGAGATGCTCAGCGCTCACCGACACGTCACTCGCCGCCAGGGTGAGGAGCGCGCGAATGGCGTAATCGGCCTTGGCGGGAATCTGCATCCTTCTATTCTGCACTAGTCCGTCAATCCCCGTAGGGAGTTGGACGAGGACTTCTAGTGTTAGACCGTGTATCCCCTCTTGAATCACCATCTCTATCTGTGCGTGGCACATCGAGAGGACATGGCCGCGTTCCTACCGGCGGTCCTGCGTGGTGGCGTCGACGTGGTCCAACTCCGCGAAAAGGATCTCGACGACGAGGTCCGGGCCGCCACCGCCAGACTCATGGTGCCAATCTGTCGCGACTTTGACGTGCCCTTCATCATGAACGACTCCCCCGAACTGGCCCTGGCGGTCGGTGCCGACGGGGTGCACGTTGGCCAAGAGGATGTCGCGGTCGGACGTTGTCGCGAGTTGCTGGGCCCTGAAGCGATCGTGGGACTCTCCACGCACTCGCGCCAGGAGTTCGATAGCGCGCTCGATCAATCAGCGACCTACTTCAGTGCGGGACCGATCGTGGCCACGCCCACCAAACCGGGACGTTCGGGGACGGGACCTGCGTACGCGTTGGAGTGCCAGGCTCGAAGTGACCGGCCGGTCTTCGTGACCGGTGGCGTGACGGCCGACAACATTGCGACCTTGGTCGAGTCCGGACTTCGCCATTTCGTGGTGGTGCGAGCGCTCACGCAGTCGGCCACTCCCCAGGAGAGTGCGCGCGCCCTTCGACGCGCGCTCGACGACGCGCTTTCAACGGTGGCGATCGAGCCAACCTAGAAGCGTTGCCACCATTCGCGGGTCGGCACGGAGTTGATGACCGGCGCCTTGGATCAAACGAAGTTCGGCCCGTCCCTCGGCGGCCGCGACGAGGTCGCGGGCGTCGGAGTGCGGGATTTCCGTGTCCTCCGTCCCGTGGCCGACCATGAGCCGACGAGGCGGCACGTTGGCAATCGAAACCAAGGGGTCGATGGCGAAGACGTCGTCACGCAATTGCTCCGCTGGCAGGAGGTCCTTCTCGTCGCCCACCACTCCAGCGACCTGGACCGCTCGTCGAAACTCGTCGGCGCCGCCACACCACGGTTCGAGATGCGCCGGTGTCGCGAACGTCGCGACGCCGCGGATGCGCTCGTCATCGGCGGCGATGCGTAGCGCCAACGCGCCACCGAATCCGAAACCGGCGAGCGAGATTCGTCGTTCGCCCTGATTCACTCGGTCGAGGATTTGGCGCAGGTCATCCATCCACTGTGACGCGGAGAAGGTCCCGGTGCTGCCGCCCACCCCAGAGAGGGTGCCGGTCGCGACCATCCATCCCGACTCAGTCGCCAGGTGTTCGGCCAGTTCGGGGAGAAGACCGGCCGCCTGTCGTCCCATGCCCATCGCGCGCGGAAGTCCGTGCACGATGATGAGCGCGTGACTCGCGACTGGTCGCGCACCCGGCGTGGCGATTCGAAGGTCGAGGAGCGAGTTACCGCTCTTCAGTTGCTCGTGGGCGAGCACGCGACGCTAAATGCCCAGGCGCTGAGCCAGAAGTTCGCGGTGGTAGGCGGGGTCGCCTAGGAACAGTTCGGAACTCTTCGCTCGCTTGAAGTACAGGTGCGCGTGGTGCTCCCAGGTGAAGCCAATGCCACCGTGGATCTGAATGTTCTCCGCCGCGCAGTGAAAGTACGCCTCGGAGCAGAATGACTTCGCGAGACTCGCAGCGATCGCCAACTCTTCGTTGCGCTCCTGTGCGGCCCAGGCGGCGTAGTACGCGGCCGACTTCGCCGACTCCACGTCGAGGAGCATGTCCGCGCACTTGTGCTTTATGGCCTGGAACGAGCCGATCGGTCGACCGAACTGCACGCGGTTCTTCGCATACTCGACCGAATTGTTGAGGACGCGCTGTGCCCCGCCGACCTGCTCAGCGGCGAGGGCCGCGGCGGCCACCTGGAGCGTTGTCTCGAGTCCGGCGAGTGCTTCGCCCTCGACGCCCACGAGCGTGGCGGGAACGTCCTTGAACTCAATGCGGCTCTGCTTGCGCGTTTGGTCCATCGTGGGCAGTGCTTCTCGAGTGACGCCACTCGCGTCGCCGTGCACGGCGAAGAGGGAGAGCCCCTTGGCGGTCATTGCGGGAACGAAGAGCAGCGACGATGTGTTGCCGTCGGTGACGTAGTTGCGCACGCCGCTCAGGACGAAACCGTCACCCGATGCCTTCGCGGTCGTTGAGGTCTTCGTGAGGTCCCACAGGCCGGCGTCGTCGGTGAGGGCCACGGTGGCGATTGTGGCGCCTGACGCAATCCCGGGGAGGTAGGCAGTTTTGTCGGCGTCAGTACCGACGAAGAGGACCGCGTTCGCGGCGAGTGCGACGGTCGAGAAATAGGGCGAACAGAAGAGGGCGGCGCCCATCTCTTCAAAGACCACGTAGAGCTCGACGGGGCCAAAGCCCTGGCCGCCAAACTCCTCGGGGATGCCGAGTCCTTGGAGGGCGAGCTCCTTGGCCATCTGGTCCCACACCGCGGCGTCGTAGCCCTCGGTCGTTGCCATGAGGCGCCGGACCTCTGATTCAGGGGACTTCTCTTCCAGGAAGCGCTTGACCATCTTGCGTAACTCTTCTTGCTCTTCACTGAATCCAAAGTTCATCGCAGTCCTTTATCGCCTACCGGTCAGTAAAGCCGGTCACTGCGACAATACTCAACCCCACAAGGGTGCATCAGAGTGGCATTCTTTGGTATGGACAACGTAGAACTGGTCTGGTCCGACGCCAAGGCCGAGGTGCATCGATTCGTCGTAGGACCGGTCGAGAACAACGTGTACGTCGTGCGCTGTCGGCGAACCGGTGAGGCGACGTTGCTCGACGCCGCCAACGAACACGACCGTTTGCTACGCGTCGCCACCCGTCTTGGTGTCACCTCGGTACTGGAGACCCACGGGCACTGGGATCACATTGGTGCGGTCGAACAGGTCCGTGCCGCCGGTATCGACGTCTGGGTACGAAGCGAAGATGCCGCAATGTTGCCAAGCTACGACCACCTGCTTGACGATGATGTGGTCCACGAAGTCGGTGACCTGCGCCTGCGTACGCTGCACACGCCCGGTCACACGCCGGGCAGCATCTCCTTCGCACTCGAAGACACTCCGATGCTGTTCACCGGCGACACGCTCTTCCCCGGTGGTCCGGGGAACACGACATTCGAAGGCGGCGACTTCGCCACGATTATTACGTCAATCGAGGAGCGAATCTTCAACGTGTTCGATGCCGACACGACGATCTGGCCCGGCCACGGCGCCGAGTCGACGCTCGGCGCCGAGCGCCCACACCTCGACGAATGGGTCGCGCGCGGCTGGTAGTGAAGAGGTGAATGGGAAATCCATCTCACTGCCGCCAAACGTGAGTCACCCGGAGTCCGCATCAGCACGACCATGGTGCAGATGATGCAGAGCGTCGCAAAGTTAGTGTTCCTACATGTCACTCATCCTGCGACCATTCGGCCCCGCCGACGAAGCTCCCGCACTTGCCGCTAGGGCAGAGTTCGAGGGCTCTGGGTTCGATTTTCTCCCCTTCGATTTCGACCCACGCGTGCCGTGGGCGGAATGGATCGCCCTAATGGAACGCTATCGACGAGGGATTGACCTTCCAGAGAATCGAACTCGTGCGGCCTTTCTCGCGGCCGAAGTGGACGGGCAACTCGTGGGTCGAGCGTCGATCCGATTTGAACTGAATGATTTTCTCGTCGTCCGAGGCGGACACATTGGTTACGACGTAATTTCGGCTTTTCGTGGGAGGGGCTACGCGACCGCAATTCTGAGACAGTCAATCGTGATCGTCCGAAACGAAGGCGTGACCGATGTCCTTGTCACCTGTGATGATTCCAACGTGGGTTCCATCAAAGTCATTGAACGGTGCGGCGGAGTTCTTGAGAAAATTGCGTTCGACGAAGATGGTGTAGCTTTCCGTCGCTATTGGATCTGACGCCACATCGCTTTACCTGTCAAGCGAGTATCAGTCCGATGGATACCCCAAAAGAGCAATACAACATCCTCTCTCGCCAATCGATGAGCGCAGACGTGACGCATTCGCTCGGTACTCCCAACCGAGCGCGGAGGTCCGACAGGGGTCCTGCATCGCGCCCGAGAGCCGACAGGGCATTTGACGCTGACCGTTAGGCTCGTCCCCGTGCCAACGCCACTACTAGAACTTCGCAATCTTCACGCCGAAGCAGAGGGCACCCCAATTCTGCGTGGGGTCGACCTGGTCGTCAATGAGGGTGAAGTACATGCACTCATGGGGCCCAATGGGGCCGGTAAGTCCACCATCGCAAACATCGTCATGGGTCACCCCGGCTATACGGTCACCAACGGCGAGATTCTCCTACGGGGCGAAAACATCGCCAAATGGACGCCCGACGCGCGCGGGCGCGCCGGTATCTTCCTCGCCTTCCAGTACCCCGAAGCAATCGGTGGCGTCTCGGTTGTTCAGTTCCTTCGCCAAGCCATCGCGGCGCGCAAGAACCTCCAGGAGTTGAGCATTCTCGAAGTTCGCCTCGACCTCGCCGAGTGGATGGATCGACTTGGCATGGACCCGGCCTTCGCCGAGCGACACCTCAACGACGGCTTTTCTGGTGGCGAGCGCAAGCGCAATGAAGTACTGCAAATGGCGCTCTTAGAGCCGGACATTGCGTTCCTCGACGAGACCGACTCCGGACTCGACATCGACGCATTGCGCGTCGTCGCAAACGGAGTGCGGACCGTTCGTAGCGAGCATCCGAAAATGGGTGCGGTCGTCGTGACTCACTACGTGAAACTGCTCGAGGAGATCGAGCCCGACCAGGTGCACATCTTGGTTGACGGCCAGATTGTGCACTCGGGCGACGCGCAGTTGGCCCAGCGCATTGAGCTCGAGGGTTACGACGCCTGGCGTCCGGCGATGACATGACCGCCTTCAACGCGAAACGCGTTCGCGCCGATATCCCCCAGTTGAACCGACGAATCTTCGACCACCCGATCACCTATCTCGATACCTCGTCGACGTCGCTGCAACCCAATGCCGTCATCGACGCCATGAGTCGCTACTACCAACTGCGTCACGCCAACGTGCACCGCGCGGTCTACCAGACCGCCAGTGAGGCGACCGCCGCGTATGAAGGAGCCCGCGAACACGTCGCGCGCTTCGTCAACGCACCGGGCGGGGCCGGCGAGATCGTCTTCACCAAGAACGCAACGGAGTCCTTCAACCTCCTCGCGAAGTCCTGGGGTTCGGCGAACCTGACGTCGGGCGACGTCGTGCTCGTCACCGAGATGGAGCACCACGCCAACATTGTGCCGTGGTTCCAGCTGCGCGAGCAGACCGGTGTTGAAGTCCGGTTCATTCCTGTGACCGACGACTATCGACTCGATCTTTCCAATCTCGACGAATTGATGAAGGGTGTCAAACTCCTCTCGGTCACCGGCATGTCGAATGTGCTCGGCACTATTAACCCCATCAACGAGCTCGCCCGTGTCGCGCACCGCAACGGCGCGCTGATTGCCGTTGACGGAGCGCAGTCGGTGGCCCACTCGCCAACTGACGTCGGCGCACTCGACGTTGACTTTCTCATCTTCACTGGCCACAAGATGCTCGGGCCCACTGGCATCGGCGTCTTCTGGACGCGCGAGGACATCCTGGCCTCCATGCCACCGTTCCTCGGCGGCGGCGGCATGATTGCCGACGTTCGCCTTGACGGCTACGTCGCGGCCGACGGCCCCACGGGTTTCGAAGCCGGCACGCCGCCCATTGCCGAGGCGGTCGGACTCGGCGCGGCCGTCCTGTACCTCGAAGGCCTCGGACTCTCCAACGTCGTGCGCCACGAGCACGCCCTCGCCGCGGACGCATTGACACGACTCAACCTCGAGTTCGATGGCCGCGTTCACGTCATTGGACCACCGGACATGACCGAGCGCGGAGGCGTCATAAGTCTCGATGTGGAGGGCGTCCACCCACATGACGTCGCCCAGGTACTGGATCAGTTCGGGGTGTGCGTTCGACCGGGCCACCACTGCGCCAAGCCGCTCATGCGCCGCTTCGGTCTCGCCGCCACGGTGCGCGCTTCATACGGTCCCTACTCACTTACGAAGGACACCGACGTGCTGCTCGAAGCGCTCAGTCACGCGGTGAAGATGTTCGGTTAGGGCCATGTCGAATCTGGACGACCTCTATCGCGAAATCATTCTCGATCACTACCGCTCGCCGCGAAACCGCGGTGAGCTCGAGTCACCGCCGGCAATCCGCGTCGAGGGATTCAATCCACTCTGCGGCGACGAGATCGTGGTCTACCTCGACATTGAGGACAACGTCTTAAAGAATATCAAAATGACCGGAACCGGTTGTTCGATTTCACAGTCGTCGGCGTCGCTGATGAGTGCCGCCGTGAAGGGCAAACCACTAGAGCAGGTTCGCGAGATCATTGCCACATTCAAAGAACTAATGACGGTGCATGAGTCGACGTTGGCCCACGACGATGAACCGGCCAAGGTGGACCTGCGCGCATTGGGCGAACTCGCCGCCCTCCAGGGCGTCGTCAAGTTCCCGGTGCGCATTAAGTGCGCCACCCTGTCGTGGAACACGATGATTCAAGGACTCGACGAAGTCGCCTAACTGACTTGTGCGCTTCGATACGTCAACGTCCAGAAGCTGCATCGACGCTGGTGCGTTGCGTTACGGAGTGCAGACCTTCGGGTCAAAGAATTGGTCACCCTCAGGTGCAATCGTCGTCGTGGTCGTCGTGGTCGCCGCTGGTCCGACGCGCTTGGTGGTCGTGGTGACGTGCTTCAGCGTGGTCGTCGTCGTGGGCACGGCAATGTGTGGCGGAAGCGGCGTCGCCAGTGTCGCGTTGGGCGGCGGGTTCGTCGGCGTCAATAACTGGTCACCGAAGATCTTCACGAGGGCCCGCTGAGCCTCGGGCTCTTGGACGAACTCGACGTCCTGGCCGTGGTAGACGCCCGGGACGTCGGGCATGGTGACGGTCTGAATCGCGGCGGGATTGATGGAGTGGAACTTGACCGCGAGACCAATCAGCTCGTTCAGGGAGAAGTTGTTGTCGAGGGCAATCCCTTGGGGCAATTTGGATAGGAATGCGTTGATGGTCAGTGGGTTGTACAGCCCCTTGGCGCGTGCGACCATTCCGCGTAGGAAGACATTCTGTCGCCAGATTCGTCCGAAGTCACTCGTCACATCCGAATTCCACACGCCGTTCTCGAACCACTCGTAGTGGCGACTGCGAACCACGGCGAGTGCCTCAAAGCCAGTGATCTGTTGACAGCCGGTGCGCGTGATCTTCAGGCCGGAGAACGCGTCGCGCGCCGGGTAGGGGAAATCGAGGTACACGCCACCAATGGTGTCCGCGGCGTTGATCATGCCGGCGAAGCTCACGACGATCGTGTCATTAATTGGAATACCAAAGTTCGCGGTGATTGTTTGGGCGAGAAGTGAGGGTCCATTGCCGAAGTTGACGTTGATGCGATTGAACTTGCCATAGAGGTTTTGATTTGCGAGCAACGTGGTCATGGTGTCGCGAGGAATCGACAGCATGGAGATGGTGCCCAACGCAGGATCGACGTGCACAATCTTCACGACGTCACTGCGTTGTCCGCCCGCCGCGCCGGCCGTGGCACCGGTCTGTCGTGCCACGAGTCCAGTCAGTCCCGCACGAGAGTCCGAGCCAATCATCAGGATGTTGAACGGTTTGCCCGAGATGGGCTTCACCTCGCCCTTGACGGTGATCTTGGGAATCTTGTCGAACTGGTAGTTCGCGTAGATGTAGCCGCCGCCGACGACACCTACGACGATGACGACGACCGCAATGCCGGCGATAATCCAGGCGCGGCCTCGTCGACGGGGACGGCGGTGACGCTTCGGCGCATTGCCGTTCTGTCGATCGACGGCTGCGCCGAGCGCCACGAGGCGCTGTTCGTTCGCAAGAGCTCGTCGTCGTGACGCGCGCGACCCGTCTGTTGGCCCTGAGGAGGAGCCGTTCCCGCTGTCAGACACCAGTCGAGTTTATCCGTTGACGTTCAATGAAACGGTTCAAGCGAGCGTCGCGCGAAACGGTTCGTAGCCATCTCGCTCGAGTACTTCGGACAGTTCCGGGCCACCGGTGGCGACCACGCGACCGCCGCTGAGGACGTGAATTGCGGTCGGCGTCAACTCCTGAAGCAGACGCTTGAAGTGCGTGATTGCAAGCAGACCGCACGCCCACTCGCTCGTCGCAAGCGAAAGTCGTCGCGCGACGGCACCTAACGCATCGACGTCCAGACCGGAGTCGATTTCATCGAGCACCGCGAACTTCGGACGAAGGAGCGCGAACTGGACCATCTCGGCGCGTTTACGCTCTCCACCCGAGAGGTCGACGTTGACGAAACGGTCAAGGATTTCGGGACGTAGCTCGACGCGTTCGGCCTCTTCGCGCATTCGCGCACGAAGGTTCGTCGGATCTACGCCGGCGGCGACCAGCACGTCGATCGGGCGAACACCTGGCACCTCCATCGGCTGTTGCATTGCGAGCAGGAGTCCGTGTCGAGCCCGATCGGTCGGCGACATCGTCAAGAGTTCGACGCCGTCAATCTGCACCGAACCGTCGAGGACTTTGTAGCCGGGGTGACCAGCGAGCGCGTGCGC
The DNA here is from genome assembly GCA_036511575.1 of Acidimicrobiales bacterium. GTDB lineage: Bacteria > Actinomycetota > Acidimicrobiia > Acidimicrobiales > RAAP-2 > RAAP-2. The sequence goes on along the minus strand of DATCCA010000055.1, from coordinate 15,336 downwards.
CAGCGTCGACTTGCCCGATCCGTTTGGTCCCATAATGACGTGCACTTCGCCCGTGTGCATTTCAAGGTCAAAGCCCTGGAGGACTTCCTTGCCCGCGACCTCGACGCGCAAACCTTCGATCTTCAACGTCGAGGTCACGGCAGCACCACTTCCAGGTGCCCATCAAAGTTTCGAACGTCGTAGTGCGCCACCGGACGCGTCGCGGGAAACGATATTGGCTCGCCATCCTTTAAGCGGAACATTGCGCCGTGACGAGCGCATTCAATCTCCAGCGTGTCGCAGTTCACATCGCCCTCGGCCAAGCTGAAGTCCTCATGGCTGCAGCGATCGTCCAGTATGTACACGTCGTCCTCAATACGAATGACGACGAGGACTCGGTCCTCCACCCGAAGTTGGCGCGGGACACCACTTTCGTAGTCGCTCAGCTCACCAATTGCGACCGTCCTCATGGCGTCACCACATTTACCGCGGCCAGTACCGACGTCACGTCGCGCTCGACGAGTTCGGCCAGCTGAGGGGGTAAATTGGCCAGCATCTCGTAGAAGAACCCCTGGATCATGAGTCGTTCCGCGTCCTCGCGACTCACCCCGCGTGATTCGAGGTACCAGCGTTGGAGTTCGTCGAGTGGTCCCACGCTCGACGCGTGGGCGCACATGACGTCGTTCTCTCGAATATCGAGATTGGGAACGCTGTCGGCGTGCGCCGCCGGGGACAACAGAAGATTGTGATTGGTCTGACGTGCGTCGGTGCGTTTCGCACCTTTCTCGATTTCAATCAGGCCGGTGTAGACCGAGCGAGAGCGGTCGGCGACGGCCCCTTTGGACAGGAGCGTTGAGCGTGAGCGAGCTCCGGTATGCATCTGGTGGGTACGAAAGTCGTGAACCTGATCGCCCGAGCCGAGGAACGTGGTGCGCAGTTCGTTTTCCGAGCCGGCGCCGCGCATCTCGGCGTCATTGCGAGAACGGTTGTAGTGGGCGCCGATGCCGACGACCGCTTGGCGGAGCCGAGCGTCGCGAGCGAGGAAGCCGGTCGTTCGTGCGACATGCCACGCGGTCTGATCGAGTCGCTGGTACGTGATCAGTTGCAGTGACGCGTTGTCGTCGACCTGGTACTCGCTCAGCGGAACGACCAGTGCGCCGGCCCCACCTTCGAAGTACTCGACGATCGTGGCGCTCGCGCCGCGGCCGAGGACAATCTGCGTGCGCGAAAACGATGACGTGGCATTCGAGACGTTCAACACGACGATCGGCTCAGCGACGTTCGTGTCCGGGGCAACCGAAATGACCGTCGTGGCCGGGGCCAACGCGCCGTTCAAGATCGCGAACGTGTCACTTTCGTACCGACTGGCCAGCGAGTCCCCGGCGAGTGACGTCGAGGACTCCACAATCTCCACGTTCACACCATCGACTGCTTGGCCCGTTGAGACACAAAACCCGTCCACCACACGCACGACGAGGCCAGCTCGATCACAGAGCTGTTGCGCGAAGGCCGAGTCAGTTCGATTTGTTGGTTCACCGACGACTTCGAAGTTGTCGAGGACGAAGTCCTTGAGTGGTGCGTAGCGCCAGACTTCGTCGCTCGTGGTGGGCAGTCCCGCCGCCTCAAAGGCCGACCAGGCCAGTTGGCGAGCGTCCGCATCGGGTCGCTCGGCAATGAAGGAAGTGGCTGAATCAGCGAAGAGTTTCATAGAAAGTTGGGCCAAGGCATCCTACTGGGCGGGACCATTTCCTTGGCCGAGGGCGACCTAGGCTCATTGCCACTTAATGAAGGAGCGCACGTGGGATTTTCTTCTGACGTTTTGACACTTGAAGTGAACGAACACGTCGCCACGCTGTGGCTCGACCGTGAAGAGGCCCGTAACGCGATGGGGAGCGCCCTGTGGCGCGACCTGCCGCTCGCGGCCACCGCCGTCTCGAGCGACCCGTCGATTCGAGTGATGATCATCGCGGCGAAGGGCCCGCACTTCACCGTCGGCCTCGACCTCAAGGAGTTCGGTGGTGGCTTCGCCGAGCCGAGATCGTCGGCGTCAAAGGCGGCCACCAGCGCCGTGGCGTACAAAGCGGTGCGAGCAATGCAGGACTCCGTTACTTCCCTTGCCAACCTCAACGTACCGGTCATCGCCGCCATCCACGGTTACTGCATCGGCGGCGGCATCGATCTCGTGAGCGCCTGTGACATCCGACTCTGTGCTGCTGACGCGAAATTCTCGATCCGTGAGACCAAGGTCGCCATCGTTGCCGACCTCGGGACGCTGCAACGATTGCCCAAGATCGTCAGCGCCGGCCACGTCGCCGAACTGGCCTACACGGGCAAGGACATCGACGCGAGTCGCGCGCTCGCCATTGGACTCGTGAACGCCGTCCACGGAAGTAGTGCACAGGACGTGTTGGCTGCAGCCAACGAACTGGCCGATGAGATTGCGGCGAACTCGCCGCTGGCGGTCCAGGGCACCAAGGCCGTGCTTGGCGCGAACGACGGTCGAACGGTCCATGAAGGTCTTGAGTTCGTCGCGCGTTGGAACACGATGTACCTACAGAGCAACGACCTGCGCGAAGCGATGATGGCTTTCGTGGAGAAGCGACCACCGGTTTTCAACGGCGACTAGCGGCGCCAGAACTTCCAGCCGCGCTGCTTCTTCTCGATCTCGTCGAGTTGCTTGCGACGCTCGTCGTACATCTCGGGCGCGACATTGTTGACGATCTCACTCGCCATATCCAGGAGTTCTCGTCGCTCATCGATGGATGCGCTCGTCTCGGGCGCGTGTTCCACGGGACGGTCAACGAGTGAACCGTGCGACCAACCGACGTCGGCGAGTCGTCGCTCGTAGGTGACACAGTTCTCCGGGCAGGACCACGGCTGGTCGGGAGCGTTCCCGAGCACGCAAAAACGTGCGACCTCACCCGATTTGTAGGTCCGACTCTGAAAGTGCTTGCACTCCTCGCGCATTCCCATGCCTCCATTGTTCCACGTCTCGCCGCAATCTTGGCTAAGAATGTCGAATGCCCAGTTACCGAATTGACGAACGTCCGCTGGGGGGAAGGGATTTGGCCCTCGCCGCGCAGGTCGGGAAACGGGCTTTTTTCGACGACCCCTTCTTCTCGTATCTCTTCCCCACGGAGAAGATGCGCTCACGGAGTCTGCCGATCTACTTTCGAACCGTCTTCGCGCACATGGGTCCCAAGGGAAGGATCGTCACCGTGCGCAATGAACGCGACGAGATCGTCGGCATCGCCGCGTGGCAGACGACCGGTGGGTACCCCCTCAAGGTCGGCGTCCAACTCACGCAGATGCCGGGATCGATTTGGGCGATGTTCCCTCGAGGTAAATCGTTCAGCGACGGCTTCAAATACATGGCTGCGCTCACCAACGCACACACCAAGGATGCGCAGTGGTACCTCATGGTGCTGTGCGCCGATCCGAGCGATCAACGAAGCGGCGTCGGCACGATGTTGCTCGAGCGGGCCCTCGCCGACGTAGACGCCGAAGGTGTCGGGAGTTACCTCGAGACGCCACGCGATGACAACGTCGCCTACTACCGACGCTTCGGCTACGAGTTGGTTGAAACGCTTCGCCCTATTGACGGAGCCCCACCGTATTACACGATGTGGCGTGCGCCTCGTTAACCAATCGAGCCTTCCATCTGCAACTCGATAAGTCGCGACCACTCAACCGCGTACTCCATTGGCAGCGTGCGCGTTACGGGCTCGATGAAGCCGTTCACAATCATGCCCATGGCCTGGCTCTCGGTGAGACCGCGGCTCATTAGATAGAACAGTTGGTCGTCACCGATCTTGGAGACCGTTGCCTCGTGACCGATCGACGCGTCCTGCTCGCCGACCTCCATGTAGGGCTTGGTCTCTGAGATGGACTGCTCGTCGAGGATCAGCGCGTCGCAGCGCACGAAGCTCTTCGCACCCTTCGCGCCCTCTTCGACCTTTACGAGTCCGCGATACGTCGTCTGTCCGCCGTCCTTAGAAATGGACTTCGAAATGATGGTGGACGTGGTCTCGGGGGCGCAGTGCACCATCTTCGCACCGGCGTCCTGCACCTGACCGGGACCGGCGTAGGCCACCGAAAGTACCTCGCCCGAGGCCTTGGGACCCATCAAGTAGACCGACGGGTATTTCATCGTCAGTCGAGAACCAATGTTGCCGTCAATCCACTCGACGTGGGCCTCGGCCTCAGCGCGTGCGCGCTTGGTGACGAGGTTGTAGACATTGTTCGACCAATTCTGGATCGTTGTATACGTGATTCGTGCGCCGGGGAGGGCGACGAGTTCAACGACCGCCGAGTGCAACGAGTCGGTCGAGTACACCGGCGCTGAGCAGCCCTCGACGTAATGGACCTGGGATCCCTCGTCCGCAATGATCAGCGTGCGCTCGAACTGACCCATGTTCTCTGTGTTGATTCGGAAGTAGGCCTGCAGCGGCTGATCGACATTGACGCCGGGTGGCACGTAGATGAACGAGCCACCACTCCACACGGCCGAGTTGAGCGCGGCGAACTTGTTGTCGTTGGGCGGGATGACCGTGCCGAAGTACTTGCGCACGAGGTCGGGGTACTCACGAATCGCGGTATCCATATCGCAAAAGAGGACACCGAGGCGCTCTAAGTCCTCGCGATTGCGGTGAAAGACCACTTCGGACTCGTACTGCGCAGTGACGCCCGCCAAGTACTTGCGTTCGGCCTCGGGAATGCCCAGTCGCTCGTAGGTGTTCTTGATGTCGTCGGGCAGGTCTTCCCAGCGATCAACCTGATTTTCCGTCGGCTTGATGTAGTAGTAAATGTCGTTGAAATCGAGGTCGGGCATGCGATCGGCGAACCACGGCACCATGGGCTTCTTCTCGAACTTCTTGAGCGCGTTCAGGCGGAAATCGAGCATCCACTTTTCTTCGTTCTTGATACCCGACATCTCACGGACAATCGCCTCGTTGATGCCCTTCTTCGGTTTGAAGACCGGAATTTGATCGTCGGACCAACCCAGTTGATACCGGCTGAAATCCAGATTGTCGATAGCCATCGCGCTCCTTTGGGATAATCCCTACGTCCATAGTACTAACTCAAGGTTCCAACATGTCAACAAATAAGGCAAAGTAGAGCGGTGCCTACTCCCCCGTCCGTGCCAAAACGTCCCTTCACGCTCACTCGTCATGGTGACGCCCGCAACGATCCTTACTACTGGCTCATGGACCGCGAGAGTGAGGAAGTACTCGCTCACCTGCGCGCCGAAAATGAGTTCCTGGCCACGTCAACAAGTGATCTAAAGACCCTCGAAAACGAACTCTTCAACGAAATAAAGAGCCGTATCGAAGAGACTGATATCTCGGTACCGACGCTGCACTACGACTGGTGGTACTTCGAGCGAACGCGCGAGGGACTCAACTATCCGATCTTCTCGCGAGTGCGCGCCACACCCGGTGAACTCACGCCACCTTCCGTCGATCCGACCAGCACGCTCGCGGGTGAGCAGATTGTCCTCGACGAGAACCTCGAGGCCGGCGAGAGCGACTACCTGTCGGTCGGCGTACTCGATGTGAGCCCCGACGACGCGTGGGTCGCCGTGGGCACCGACTTCGACGGCGACGAACTCTTTCACGTCACGCTTCGACCCCTCGCGGGTCAAGAGCCCATTGGCGACGAACTCGATGACGTCTACTACGGCTTTGCGTGGGCCAGGGACGGCCGACACTTCTTTTACACCCGGGTTGACGACGCGCAACGTCCGTACCAACTTTGGCGTCACGAGTTGGGCACCGACTCAAGCACCGACGTGCTGATCCTCCAGGAGAATGACGCACAGTTCAATGTTTCAGTCGGACGCAGCCGCGACGACGCCGTCATCGTCGTGCAACTTGGTTCATCGATGACGACGGAAGTCCTGTACCTCGCCGCGGACGATCCGACCGCCGCACTCACGCTGCTCGAAGCACGACGTCCGGGCATTGAATACGGCGTCGAGCACTTCGTCGACGTGGCCGGCGTGGCGTGGTGGTTGAAGGTGACCAACGAAGAAGCCACCGACTTTCGCCTGCTCGCGCGTCGCGTTGACGGCGCAGAGTGGCGTGAGGTCCTACCCGAGCGTCCCGGCTCGCGTCTTGACGGGGTTGATGCCTTCAAGACATTTCTCGCCATCAGCGAACGACACGATGGCTGTGCGGCCGTGCGGTACGTCACGACCGCGAGTGGCGCAGATCCCTTCGAAGGGCTCCTCGAGCGTTCGATAGTCGTCGAGGGACCGACCAGTCCGAGCACCGTGGTGCTCTCCGCCAATCCCAACTACAACACCACGCAACTTCGGGTGTTGATCACCTCACTCGTCACCCCGCGCTTCGTTGCCGACGTCGTGATCGCGACCGGCGAGACACTCGTGCGCAAACGGCAAAAGGTCCTTGGGGGCTACGACGAGTCCAACTACGTGACGGGGCGGCTCTGGGTGAGCGCCAGTGACGGCGAACGAATTCCGGTCTCGCTCGTTGCTCGCAAGGACGTGGTGGAGGGTGACGGCGACGAACTTCGTCCGAGATTGGCGTCGCCGTTCCTGCTCTACGGCTACGGGAGTTACGAGATCTCCATCGATCCCGGCTTCTCGTCGTTACGCCTCTCGCTCTTAGACCGGGGTGTCATCTTCGCCATTGCGCACATTCGCGGCGGTGGTGAGATGGGGCGCTCGTGGTACGAGATGGGCAAGTTGGCCCAGAAGCCCACGACGTTCAGTGACTTCGTGTCGGTCGGCCGCGCACTGGTGCGCGACGGTTGGACCACGCCGAACCAACTCGCCATTCGCGGGGGCTCGGCCGGCGGACTCTTGATGGGTGCGGTCATGAACCTGGCACCGGAACTCTTCCAAGCCGTGGTCGCCGAAGTACCGTTCGTCGACGCGCTGACGACAATGCTCGATTCGTCACTCCCCCTGACCGTGGGTGAATGGGAGGAGTGGGGCAACCCCGACGACAGTGCCAGCGCCTATCGGACGATGAAGAGCTACTCCCCCTACGACAATGTCGTGGCGATCAATGACGACGGCTCGTCGAGAACCTATCCCCACCTCTACGCCACGGGAGGTCTGAATGACCCGCGCGTCGGTTTCTGGGAACCCACGAAGTGGGTGCTGAAACTACGTGACGAGAGTCCCGACAACGTCGCGTACTTAAAGACCGAGATGGGTGCCGGCCACGGCGGGCCGTCCGGTCGCTACGACGCGTGGCGCGACGAAGCGCAGGTGCTCGCGTGGACGCTCAACGAAATCGGCGCCGTCTAGTTCGATACGTGCGACCACACGAGCGCCGACGCCAGCGTGAACGACGACGGGTCCGTCACCGCCGAACTGCTGGTCGTGTGCTTCGTTGTCGTCGTGGTCGTCGGCGGCTTCGTGCCGGGCGACTTGTGATGTTGCAAGTACAGCCCGACGGCCCCGAGGAGTATGACGAGGATGATCGCGATGACTGCGACACGCAGTCCGGTCACACTGGCGGAGCGACGAGCGGACTTTGAGAGCGCCCACTTTTCGTTGTGTCGAAGTTGCGAGGGAACGATCGACTCGTCGCCCGGCATCTGCGTTTCGCTAAACACGTAGTCGTGATCGGCCTCGAGCCGGGGCCGGGCCGGTTGAGGACGAAGTTGCTCCTCGAGCGGGCCGTCGAGCAGACGAAAGCCCTTCGACGGTTCGTAGGGTGACGGGGGCGGACTCACGAGTCGTCGCTCGACCGGTCGTGAGAGCTCTCTTATTTCGTCTCGACGCAGTTTGCGAATCCGCAGGACGGCGCTCGCAACCACGAGCACCACGACGATCAGCACGATGATTTTCAGTACGAGCGTCACGAAATTCTCGTCGGTTGAGAAGAGAGCGTGATGAGACTCACGGATAAATCGTACCGAACCAGCGATTCAGTCGAGTGCGGTGAATCCCCCGCGATAGAAAACGAGTGGGGTGCCCGAGTGACTCGCGACGTAGTCCACTTTCACCACCACAATGTCGTGGTCCCCCTGGGCGCTCACGAAGGCGATCGTTCCCTCGAGGTGTGCCAACGCCCCGCCGATCAAGGGGGCCGAGTTCGGTCCGGGCGACCAACCAATCCCGGCGAACTTATCGATGCCGGTCGTGGCAAAGACCCGGGCCAGCGTCTCCTGGTCCGAGGCAAGGATGTTGACGCCAACGGTGCCAGCCTCTCGAACCTTGGGCCACGAATTACTGAGGGTTCGAGCCGAAAACGAGATCAGTGTCGGCTCCAATGAGAGCGCGCCGAAGGTCTGGCAGGTAAAGCCCACGGGGCCGTCGGGCGTTGCACCCGTGACGACGACCACGCCCGTGACGAAGTGCCCCAGGACCTCTCTGAAATGGGCGACGTCGAGCGAACTCACCTCGCTGACACTATCGATGCCGTCGCCGACTCGACGCGATGAGCGACTCAGTCACGAGACAGATGGATCAGTCGACCGGTTCGTCCCACGAGGCCGTCGCGCATCAACGACGCAATGACATTCGTAGTTCGAACCTCGCCAACGTCGCCCAATCGCTTGAGGAGCTGCGTTGTGGACTGGGGCTCCTCACGAAGTGCGGCGAGCACCCGTCCGCGCGCCTGGCGATCCGAGCCGGCGAAGGCCGGCTGTGGTCGTGAGACCGCGGCGCTGTGTGGCGCCGGGTCGAGACCGCCTTCGAGACGCCACCGACACACACCCGCGACCGGGCAGTCGTCGCACCGTGGCGACGACCGGCAAAACTGTGCGCCCAGGTCCAACATGGCTTGGTTGAACCCCGCGGAATCTCGACGCGGGAGCAGCGCCCGTGCGGCGTCGCGCGCCTCGCTCGCGCGAAGTGAGCGGTTCTCGAGCGCCCGCGCCAGTATTCGCCCCACATTGGTGTCCAGCACCGCGACGGGCTTGCCGTAGGCGAACGAGGCGACGGCGTGCGCCGTGTAGTCACCCACACCGGGAAGGCGACGCAGGTCCACGACCTCGCTGGGCACCTCGCCGTTGAACTCATCACGGATTATTCGAGCGGCGTCGTGCAGCGCCTTCGCCCGTCGGTGATAGCCGAGGCCGCTCCATCGTTGCAACACGCCCGCGAGGGTTGCGTCGGCACAGTCCTTGGGTGTCGGGTAGGCGTCGAGGAAGGATCGCCACGGTCCGACGACGCGCGACGTCTGGGTCTGTTGGAGCATGAACTCACTCACCAGCACCGCCCAAGGATCGCCGTGAGCGACCCACGGGAGGTCGCGGGCTATGGCGGGCGCGACACGACGGAGCACGCGCCGAAACGCGGCGTAGTCGTTACTCCCAGACGTCGTCACCGTACGGTCGCTGTCGCACTGGAGCGAACTCGCGTTTCCAAACCATCACCTTGCGCCGAAAGTAACAGACTTCGAGTCCGTCCTGATTGAAGCCCTTGGTCTCGACGATCACGATCCCACGGTCGTCCTTGGACGACGACGGCGTCGCGGAGAGGACGCGGGTCTCGGCGTAGATGGTGTCGCCATGGAAGGTGGGGTTGCGATGGATCAGCGTCTCGACCTCGAGGTTGGCAATCGCCGAACCCGAGACGTCGGGCACGCTCATACCAAGGACGAGCGAGTACACCAAGTTGCCCACGACGACGTTGCGTCCGTGCACGGTCTCGTGCTGCGCGAACCAGGCGTTGGTGTGCAGCGGATGATGGTTCATCGTGAGCATGCAAAAGAGGTGGTCGTCGGCTTCGGTGATGGTCTTGCCGGGCCAGTGCTGGTAGACGTCGCCGACCTCGAACTCCTCGAAGTAGCGACCGAACGGGCGGTCGAAGGTGCTCATGGACTCAGTCTCCCCTACAACGCCGAACAATCCGCACTTAGGCTCCTTCGACGACTTCGGCCATCGGTCGAGTGGTGAAGGACACCGTGGCGCCGGGCAGCGAGTCGCCGTCAATGACCATGCGCCACGTGAATCGACTGCCATTCTGGAGAGGGATCGGCCCGAAGTTGACGGCGATTGGCACATCGACGGGCGTGCCAACGGGCACACCGTCGGGCGCGGTCGCCGAGAAGTCGCCACGAACCTCAATGGCTTGGGGCCCGTCGGGCGTATCGAAACTCACCGGCTGGCCGTCGGCGTCCTCGAGGAACAGTTCCCAGTGGTGATTCGAATTGAACTCGTGCCAGTCCACCATGACCTTCATGGCCACGGCCGAAGGTGTCGGGTCCGGTCCGGTCACTGACCACCCGCCGCCCAAGATGTACAACTTTCCGTCGGCCACTTGCGCCGAATCTGCCAAGAGCATTGTCACGTTCACCTCTTCAGACTACGGGCGCACGGCGTAGCGCTCCCCAGCCGATAAATTTCACGTATGTCCACCCCTCGACTCGATACGGCCAACGCCGCCCAACTCGTCGCTGCTGCGCGCTCGGTCATCGATGGAGCGACCAAGCAACTCGCAGCACGTGGTGGCGTCGACGCGAATCAGAGCCTCGCCTACGACCTGGCACACGCCGCTAGTGCGGTCGCAACGGCGCAGGCCTGCCTCGCGTACGCAGAGAGTGGACCCGACGAGTCAGCGCTCGTCGCGGCGTTCCTCGCGATTGCCCTGAGCGATCTCGCGACGCGCGCGCTTGGTCGAGAGGCGGCCTGGGGCGTTGGCAACGATTGGTTCGCACCGTTCGCCGCGTTCGTCGCGACGTATCGAGATCCGACCTTCGTAGCCACCCTCGCCGAGGCACCGGGACCACGACACCTCGGCGACGACTTCGAGATGGTCGCGGACACCTTTCACCGCTTCGCGCTCGAACAGGTCCGTCCCCACGCTGAACACGTCCACCGCGACAACGCCGACATCCCCGAATCAATCATCAGCGGACTCGCCGACCTCGGGGGCTTCGGTCTCTCGGTGCCCGAGGAGTTCGGGGGCTTCGCGACCGGCGGCGAATCGGAGTACCTCGGCATGGTCGTGGCGACCGAAGAACTTTCCTGGGGCGCGCTCGGTATCGGCGGTTCCCTGATCACCCGGCCAGAGATCCTGACGCGCGCGTTGGTGAGCGGCGGCACACAGGAGCAGAAGGAACGTTGGCTGCCGCGACTGGCTTCGGGTGCGACGTTGGCGGCGGTCGCCGTCACGGAACCTGATTTTGGCAGTGACGTCGCGGGCGTCACGACCACCGCGACCAAGACCGACGGCGGCTGGCTGCTCAACGGCACCAAGACCTGGTGTACCTTCGCGGCGCGCGCCGACGTCTTGATGTTGCTCGCGCGGACCGACGTCGATCGAACCGCGGCGCATCGCGGTCTCTCGTTGTTCCTCGTCGAGAAGCACCAGGGCGACGGCGATGGATTCCTGTTGGTCCAGGGCGAGCACGAAGGACCGCAACACGGTAGCGGTCGCCTCGAGGGCCGACCAATCGACACCATTGGCTATCGCGGCATGCACTCGTACGAACTCAGCTTCGACCACTGGTTCGTCCCCGACCGCGACCTCGTCGGTGGTGAGGAGGGACTCGGACGTGGCTTCTATTTCCAGATGTCCGGTTTCGAGAACGGCCGAATCCAGACCGCCGCGCGCGCCATTGGCGTGATGCAGGCCGCCTACGAAGCCGCCCTCGACTACGCGCGCAATCGAGTCGTGTTCGGTGAGCCGATTCTGAACTACGAACTGACCCGCGTGAAGTTGGGCACCATGGCCGCGATCATCCAGTGCTCGCGCCAGTTCGCCCTCGAGGTCGCGCGACAGATGGGACGCGGCGACGGCGCGCTCGAAGCCTCGATGGCCAAGGCTTACGTCTGTCGGGCGGCGGAGTGGGTGACCCGTGAGGCGATGCAGATACACGGTGGAATGGGCTACGCCGAGGAGTTTCCGGTCAGTCGCTACTACGTTGACGCGCGAGTGCTGTCAATCTTCGAAGGCGCCGACGAGACACTCTGTCTGAAAGTGATCGCCCGTCGACTGCTCGAAGGCGCGAAGTAACGCCCTACTCGCCGTCGATGGTGAAGGGCTTGTGGACTTTACCGAGCGTGATGCCGGCCGAATGCAAGTCGAGCTGCTCGCCGCGAGCCTGTTGGGCCTTTAGGGCAGCGCGCTCCCAGCGCTCTTCGACGCGGCCGTACTTCCAATAGAGCAGAGCGAACGTCCACGTCGCGACGAAGATCCCGACGATAACGAGACCGGCCCCGTTGATGGAGAACCCGGCCGCGTAGTTCCAAATGCCCCCGTGCAGTTTGAACTGGCTCTGCAGGACCTGCAGGAGTTCGAGCGTCCCGATGTAGAACGCGACGAAGACGCTCAGTCCGGTGATCGCAATGTTGTAATAGACCTTGCGCACCGGCTTGGAGAAGGCCCAGCCGTAGGCGAAGTTCATGAACGAGCCGTCGATCGTGTCCAGAAGACTCATGCCCGCCGCGAAGAGAATCGGCAGACTCAGCAGCGCCCAGAACGGCAGCCCGCCCGCGACGACCGTGCCGGTCAGCACAAGGAACGCGACCTCGGAGGCGGTATCGAAACCAAGACCGAAGAGCACGCCCAGCGGGTACATCTTCCAGGGTTCATCGATCGAACGAGCGAGCGGACCGAAGAATCGCATCATGAAACCGCGTGAGTTGAGGTGTTTTTCCAACTCGGAGTCATCAAAGCGCCCTTGGCGCATCTGAATGAACAGCCGGACAATGCCCCAGAGGATGATGAGGTTCAGGGTGGCGATCAGATAGAGGAAGCTTCCCGACACAATGGTGCCAAACAACGTGCCGTAGTGGTGCAGCGGCGAATTGTTGTTGCGCACCTGGGATCCAAGCGCTCGGGCTCCGAGTCCCAGCAAGACCGTGAGGCAGACAACGATCGTCGAGTGACCGAGTGAGAAGAAGAAGCCGACGGACATCGGACGCTTTCCCTCGGCCATGAACTTTCTCGTGGTGTTATCAATCGCGGCGATGTGGTCAGCGTCGAAGGCGTGGCGCATGCCGAGCGAGTACGCGAGGACGCCGGTGCCGACGCCGAACGCACTCTTGGATCCGATGCTGTAGTGGTGCATCGACGCGACTATGAGCAACGTCAAGCCGACCACGTGCAGGAGCGCAATGAAGCCGAACATGCCGTAGAGGCGACGCCATTCACTGGGTGAGAACGAGGCGCGAACTCGACTGCGTCTGGTCGAGCCTGGCGCGAACGCGGTGGCCATGACCTCACCTTAATAGGAATTCGTCCTATTAAAAATCTTTTATTGCGCGCTGCGCTTCATACCTGATCGCGCTCCGCGTGCGACGAACGAGTTCGCAATTTTCGCCGACGCCTCGTCAATCATTTCGTCGCCGAACATCACCGCGCCGGTGTGGTCCTTCTCCGTCGCGTCGCGATACGCGTCGAGAATGTCAAAGGACTTGTCGAAGAGCTCTTGACTCGGTGAGTAGACCTCATTGAGCACCACGGCTTGATCAGGGGTGAGCGCCCACTTCCCGTCGAAGCCGTAGGACGCGGAGATCCCCGCGGCGAAGCGGAGGGCGTCGAGGTCACGAACCTTCAGGAACGGTCCGTCGATGACGTGCAATCCATTGGCCCGACCGGCCATCAAGATCTTGGCGAAGACGTAGCTGAAGGGGTTGGACGGTCCGTCGTGAATGGTCTCGTCAATCGTGGTGACCGGCATGCCAATGGACGCCGCGAAGTCGGCCGGCCCAAAGACAATGGATTCGAGTCGAGGCGACGAGGCGCAGATCTCTTCCACGTTGATGAGGCCCTGGGCCGTCTCGATTTGGGCCTCGATGCCAATGTGGCCAGGTTCGAGTCCGGCGTTGCGCTCGACCTGGGAGAGAAGGAGGTCGAGTGCGACGACGTCACTCGCGCGCTGGACTTTGGGCAGCATGACCTCATCGAGACGCGGGCCGGCGTTGCCCACCACGTCGATCACGTCGCCGTAGGTCCAGGGCGTATCCCACGCGTTCACTCGGACGCACAGAACCCGGTCGTCCCAGGGAAGGTTGGTGATGGCGTCGACGACTTTGGCGCGGGCGGCGACCTTCTCATTGGGCGCGACCGAGTCCTCGAGATCGAGGAAGGAGAAGTCGGCCGTCGCCGTCGGCGCCTTCGCCAGGAAACGACTCGACGAGCCGGGCGTGGAAAGACAGGAGCGGCGTGGGAGCGAGCGCGAGCGACTTGACATGCGCCGAGCCTATTCTCGACACACAATCTGTTCGATGACGCGCCGCGTTTACATTCATTGCTCAGCGCATTCACCCTTTTAATCAGGTACTACAGAAGTTCTTAGGCACTCGCCAATGCACGCATTGGGCCCTAACCGGTAACGTTGTCGCGTGACTGACGTCGTGCGCTTCGCGCCTCCGACGCCGTGGCCAGCAAGGGAACGCACGAACCTCCGGTGGATGTTTTCAATTTTGGCTGCGGTTGCAGTGTGTTTTGGCACTGTGATTATTTCGTCACGTCCCGCGACGGCGACGGTGCTCGGCAGCGATCGCGCTCGAGCGAACCAACTACTCAAGCAGATCAACCGCATCTCTTCCCACGTTGACCTCTTGGGTCAAAAGTACGACCTCGCCCAGGTGAAACTGCACAAGATCACCTTCGAGATCAAGGACACCAAGTCCGAAGTAGCCACCATCAAATCCAACGTGAACAAGAGCACGAAGCAGTTGGCAGCGGACGCCGTCTTCGCGTACGTGACCAACGGCTCGACCGCCGGCAACAATCCCCTCTTCGCAAATAGCGCGACCAAGATCGGCTCGACCAACGTCTATAGCCAACTGGCCGAAGGCAACATCACCTCCACGATCTCCGATCTCAAGAGCTACCGCATTGAACTCACCCAGGAGCGAAACATCCTGGCCGGCGAAGTGGGCAAGGCGAACCACCTGGCGCGCGCCGCCGCGGCCGCCTTCCACTCGGCCAACGTCTATCAGGCCTCGCTCAACCAGGCGCTCAGCCAAGTGAAGGGCTCCATCGCGACCTTCATCGCCCAGGCCCAAGCGGCCGCGAACGCGGCGACGGTGACCCAGTTCAACTCCGCCAGTTTCTCTGACGGGATGACGAACCCGCCACCGGATTCGAAGGCGAACATCGCGATCGGCGCGGCCGAGCAATATATCGGGACCTGGTACGCCTGGGGCGGCGCGAGCAAATCCGGCGTCGACTGCTCAGGTCTCATCATGCTGGCCTACGAAGCGGCCGGCATCGACTTCCCGCACTACTCCGGGGCCCAGTACCAGGACACCGAGCGCGTACCCCTCGCGGACATCGAGCCCGGCGACCTTTTGTTCTACGGCTTCGACGGCGACCAGCACGTGGCGATGTACGTCGGCGACGGCAAGATGATCGAAGCCGAGATGACCGGCACGCAGGTGCACGTTGTCCCGGTTCGACTCGGTTACGGATTCTTTGGT
>DATCCA010000054.1:0-9754 GCA_036511575.1 Acidimicrobiales bacterium | reverse complement strand
CGCTACCTCGACGAGGAGCTGCAGTTTGGCGACCTCTTGTTGGAATGTGAGACTGTTGCCCTCCACGGTCGATGAGAAACCGCACTGCGGCGACAGGCAGAGCTGCTCGAGGTCAACGAACTGACTGGCTTCATCGATACGTCGCTTCAGATCGTCCTTCGATTCAAGGACGCCGCTCTTGGTCGTAATGAGACCGAGGACGACGATCTTGTTCTTGGGAACGAAGCGAAGCGGTTCGAAGCCGCCCGACCGGTCGTCGTCGTACTCGAGAAAGAATCCGTCAACTTCGAGTTCACTGAAAAGTGCTTCGGCGACGAAGTCATAACCACCCTCGGCCGCCCAGTAGGACTGGAAATTCCCGCGGCACGAATGCGTGGTGATCGTCATCCCTTCCGGTCGAGATTTGAGGGCATCGTTGATCTGTTTGATGTAGCGCAAGTGCTGGTGCTCAGCGTCATCGCCGCGGTCGTTGATCATTTGTCGTTGCGCTGGATCGTTCAAGTAGGCAAGGGATGTGTCGTCGAGTTGAAGATACGTGCAGCCCAGTTCACCAAGGCGTCGAACCTCTTCCGCGTACGAAGCGCTGAGGTCAGTCCAAAACTCATCGACGGTGGCGTACACCGCGGGATCAATGGCCGCGGCGCCGCCACGGTAGTGCACCATGCTGGGTGAGGGAATCGTGAGTTTGGGCGTCGCGGTCGTCGTCACCGACTGTAGATAGGTGAAGGCATCGCCGAAGATTGTCTTGTCAAGTGTGACCGGGCCGCTGACCTTGAGCGCCGCTGAGGTGAACGATGTCGAGCCCTCGGCGTTTCGAAAGGCCACCTGGAGCTGTTCGTCAGTCTTGGAGATGCCACCAAGTTGGTAGATGAAGTCCATGTGCCACGAGGTCCGGCGAAACTCGCCGTCCGTGGCGGATTGCAGGCCAATGTCCTCCTGCAACGCGACGACTTCAGCAATCGCTATGTCCTCCACTTCGCGTAGTTCATCGGCGTCAATACGCTGCTCGGCGAACGCTGCGCGGGCATGCATCAATGCAGGAGGTCGAAGCAAGCTGCCGACATGGTCGGCGCGGAAAGGTGGGCTGGTTCGTCTGGTCACGTCGACGACTGTACCCGTTGGGCCGCCCCTTTCAGAGGGTCGGATTGGATTGATCGAACGCGCGCTGCATTCGTGCGATCGGGAGGCCGCGCATGGCGTCATGCGTCACAATCCAGAACTGTTCGTTCACAATGGCCTCGAGCACTCGTTGCGCCACTTCCGCAGTTGTCATCGAGTCGTTTTCAATGCTCGAACGTGCAAAGTCGGTCATCATCTTTGCGATGGGCGACGTTGCGACGGCCTCTTCGTGCTCCATCAGTCGGGTCTTCACCCAACCGGGGCACAAGACACTGACTTCGACCGGCGACGCGAGCATCTTCAATTCGAGGTAAAGGCCCTCGCTGAGTCCGACCACGGCATGCTTGGTCGCGTTGTACGGTCCGAACCCGGGCATCGCGAGCAGTCCCGCCATCGAGGCGGTGTTGACAATGTGGCCCTCACCTTGGGCCGTCATGATCGGCAGGAACGACCGAATGCCGTGCACGACGCCGTAGAGATTGATGCTGACTGTCCGGTGCCAGAGATCCATAGGGTCGGTCCACGCGTCACCCATCCCCGTGATGCCGGCGTTATTGCACAGCACGTGTGCGGCGCCAAATCGCTCCAGCGTGAACTCGGCCAGAGCCGCAACGGCGCGATCCGAGGACGTGTCACAAACCGTTGAGGCGATGTCGGCGCCGTCAGCGTTGAACTTCGCCTGGACGTCAGCGAGACGAATCTCGTCAATGTCGGCGAGGACAACCTTCATTCCCTCGGCGACGAACATCTCACTCAGCGCCAAGCCAATCCCACTCGCGGCGCCCGTGACGACCGCGACCTTGCCCTCCAGATTCTTCATGTGGTCATCGTACGAGACGCGCTCAGTTGTCCTTGGTGCGGCGCGGATTCACGATCTTCATCTCCTCGAGGACCTCTGCGTCGCCGATCATCTCGATCTTTGTGACCAAATCGTCAGCAATCGAGAAATCAAAGGCGACCTTTGTCGTGCCACCCTGGGACCAGACAAGACCCGCAACGCCGTCTATGAGCGCTACTCGAGCTGCCCGAGCGCGCCCCGAGAATACGGCCGCGACATCGTGCGGCCCGTGTTGTACTGGTGGTCCTCCCATTGCGACGGCCACCGCGTCGGCGACGAGTTCGACGTCGGGGCTGAGAAGCGAGAGCAGCGATTGGAGGTCGCCACTCTTCGCCGCGACGAGGAATGCGTCAACGATGGCGCGTTGGCGCGTGGGGTCGGCCCGAGGATCGTCGGCGGCGCGAACGCGTCGACGTGCCCTACTCGCGAGTTGTCGGCACGCGTCCGACGACTTGGAGAGAATCATGGCGATCTCGTCGAACGAGACCGAGAACATGTCGTGAAGAACGAAGCAGATCCGCTCGGCGGGGGAGAGTTGCTCAAGGACGACGAGTAGAGCCACCCCCAAGGAGTCGGCCAGTACGGCTTGTTCTTCGGGCGACACCGAGGTGCGCGCCACGTGCTCGTCAATCGCTGTTGTCGAATCCTGAAGCGACGCGCCGGCGCGTGTGCGCGAGCGCAGGACGTTCAGACATATTCGTGAAACGACCGTGGTCAACCAGCCACCGAGGTTGTCGATTGATCCGGAGTCGCTCGTTGACAAGCGCAGCCACGCTTCTTGCACGGCGTCTTCAGCGTCGGGTACATTGCCGAGCATTCGATAGGCCACCGCTCGAAGGTGGGGTCGGTTCGCTTCAAACCCTTGTGTCAGCACGCTCGATTGATCCACTTGTCACACTTCCTTGCTCTGCTGTGTCATATAGATTGACCCACCAACGTTGACCAATGTGACAAAAGGAGACCCCGTGAGCGTCCACTGCAACACTGTGTTGTACCCCGTGAAGGATGTCGAACAAGCCAAGGCGTTCTTCGCCGCACTGTTTGGAGTGGCACCTCACGCCGATTCTCCGTATTACGTTGGCTTCTCCGTCGACGGTAACGAGATTGGACTCATTCCCAATGGACACGACCAGGGAATGTCGGGGCCCGAGCCGTATTACGACGTCGAGAACATTGCGGCCGTACTCGAGGCCCTCGAGGCGCTCGGTGCGGTTGTCGTCCAGCGGCCAACCGACGTCGCGGCGGGACTGCTCGTCGCGAAGATCAAGGACATTGACGGCAACCTCATCGGACTGAAACAGCTACCGGCCAACGCGTAGCAACAATGGTCCGTACTCGAGTGTGAATTCACCTCCAACGACGTCCGAAGAAAACCTCGGGCGTCCGTGGAGGTGCGGGGATTCGAACCCCGGTCCAAAGGCTTCTTAGTGAACATTCTCCGAGCGCAGCTGACAGAAGATTGTCGGGATGGTCACTACTGCCAGCAACGATGGCCATCCGTAGTTAGTTGAATTGTCCCGGCGGAACCACTAACGAGTTCTGTCGGTAAGCCCTACTTCATGACACCCGATATCTCAACCGCAGGGCTGGGTCAAGGCGGATGTTGCTACCTAAGCAGCAAGCGCAAGCGAAGGCTTGGCGTTTATTTATTGTTTCCGGCTCTTTAACGTGGTTCCGGAGACCACGGCTCGCTTCTTTCACCTCGACGACCCCTGTCGAAACCATTCACCCCCTCGTAACTCCACAGCCACATTGGCTGCATAACGAGCCTACCCCTCGGTGTGAACTATCGAACTGGCGGGCGAATCGTTGCTCGCCCGGTCCGGTCAACAGAACCAACGTTTCAAAAGTCGTACTTCTCGACGTGTCGTACCGCGCGCGCAATGTCGCGCTCGGCGTCGCGTTTGGCGATCGCTTGACGTCGGTCCTGCGATTTCTTGCCCTTGGCGAGGGCCAGCTCAACCTTGGCTTTGCCGCCGGTGAAGTACAACTTGAGCGGGACCATTGTGTAGGGCTCCGTGCGCGTTTCGTGCAGCCACTGATCGAGTTCGTGTCGGCGGGCTAGGAGCTTTCGCCGGCGGTCGGGGTCGTGACTTCCGAATCCGACGGCGTAGAGCCACGGCGGCACGTGCATCTGATAGAGCCAGAGTTCGTTGTCATCGAAACGGGCGTAACTCTCAGCGATCTGGGCCTTGCCTTCACGCAGCGACTTCACCTCGGAGCCACTCAGCATGATGCCGCACTCGAGGGTTTCGATGATCTCGTAGTCGTAGCGGGCGCGGCGATTCGTGGCGACCGTGCGGTCACCTCCGGAGGCATCAACCCTCTTCTGGGCGCGCTTCTCTTGAATCTGCTTGGCTCGAGCCATCGTTCAAGCGTAGTTACGCGTCGAAGGGCTCGGCGACGCTGGGTAGGGTGAGCGGGTGCTGAGGCTGCGACCAGAACATCGCGACGCGATGATCGCCACGTGCGTGCGCGCGTTACCCGACGAAGGGTGCGGGCTCTTGCTCGGCACACCCGACGGCGTCGTGAGCGAGGTATTGGCGAGCGAGAACGTCGCGCACTCGGCCAAGGTCTACGAGATCGATAGTCGGGTGATGCTGCGCGCGTATCGCGAGAGCGAAGCGAAGGGCACCGTTGTACTGGGGGTGTTTCACAGCCACACGCACTCGGAGGCCTATCCCAGTCCGACCGACGTTGCGCAGGCGCCCGATCCACAGTGGCACTACGTGTTGGTCTCACTTCTCGATGTACCGAGTGTTGTTCGAAGTTATCGAATCGTCGAAGGGACGATCAGCGAAGAGGAACTGTCCCATTAACCTTGAATCGTTCGCACGAATCAGTTCGTGTACATCGAGGGAGAATTCTTGAACACCACTGTGCCGACCGTCATCGCGGCGTCGCACTATCCAGCGGTATTCAATGTTGTGTTGCTCTTCGTGCGACTTTTCCTTGGTTCGATGATCTTCGCCCACGGCTATCGAAAGTTCTTTGGCGGCGGACGCATTAAGGGCACGGCGGGCTGGTTCCACAGCCTCGGACTTCGCCCCGGTATCGTCCACGCCTACGCCGCCGCCTCGACCGAGACCGGTGTGGGCGTGTTGCTGATCCTCGGTTTCTTCACGCCGATTGCGGCGGCCGGTCTTATTGCCTTGATGACGGTCGCCATTGCCACGGTGCATCGCAAGAACGGCTTCTTCATCTTCAACAAGGGCGAGGGCGTCGAATACACCCTCGGCATTGCCGTCATGGCGTTGGTGCCGGCGACCTTTGGTGCCGGTCGCTACTCCCTCGACAACCTGTGGCACCCCCTGCACTGGTCGGCGGTCACCGGTTTCTGGGTGGCGGTGCTTCTCGGTCTCGGGGGAGCCGGACTGCAACTCGCGCTGTTCTATCGTCCGCCAAAAGAGGCCTGAACGTCACGACGGGTCGCTGGCCTAGTAATGTCGACTTGGTTAGTCAGGAATCAACCAATCCGAAGGCGAGAAGAGTCATGACGGCACTAGTTCGAATTCCCACTGTGCTTCGTCCCGCAATGGGTGGCGACACCTCGGTCGTCGTCGAAGGCGACACCGTGGGCGAAGTTCTCGACCGCCTGACCGCCTCGCACCCCAACGTGAAGGGCCAACTGCTCAATGACGACGGAACGCTGCACCGATTCTTGAACGTCTACGTCAATGATGATGACGTGCGTTACCTCGGCGGCATCAATGCGCCCATCACCAACGGTGACGAGATCACGTTGCTGCCCGCCGTCGCCGGCGGCACCTTGTAGTGACGCGCTTTTCGTCGGTGCTTGACCTCATTGGCGGCACGCCGATCGTCGACGTCAGTGCGCTCTCGCCCAAGTCGAACGTCACAATCCTCGCCAAGCTCGAAGGTCGCAATCCGGGCGGTTCGGTCAAGGACCGAGTGGCCCTTTCGTTGGTCGACGCCGCCGAACGCGATGGATTGCTCATTGCAGGCAAGCCCGATCAAATCCTGCTCGAACCCTCTTCGGGCAACACCGGCATCGCCCTGGCGATGGTCTGTCGCCTGCGCGGCTACCACCTGAAGGTGGTACTGCCGGCCAACGTCTCACCGGAACGGCGCCAATTGCTGCACGCCTGGGGTGCGGAGATCATTGAGTCGCCCGGTAGTGAGGGATCGAATGGCGCGGTGCGACTCGCCCAATCGCTCAGCGCCCAGAATCCCGAATGGGTCTTTCTCTACCAGTACGCCAATCCCGCCAATCCCGAGGCGCATTACCGAACAACCGGGCCGGAGATCCTCGCCGACGTGCCCGAGATCACGCACTTCGTGGCGGGGCTTGGTACATCGGGCACCCTGATGGGCGTGGGGCGATATTTGAAAGAACATCGACCTGACGTGCAGATCTGGGCGGTGGAACCGCCCAGCGGAGAGATGGTTGACGGCCTTCGCAACCTCGACGACGGCTATATTCCGCCGATCTTCCTTGAGAACCACGGGGGGGACTTGCTCGACCGCAAGATCGTTGTTCGACCACGTGAGTCCATCGAGTGGACCCGACGCTTTACGGAAGTCGGACTCTTTGTGGGACTCTCGTCGGGCGCGATCATGGCGGGCGCCGTGAAGTGCGCCAACCTGATTCCCGACGACGAGACGGCGACGATCGTGACGATCGTCTGTGATGACGGCTGGAAGTATCTCTCGACCGGTGCGTGGAGCGACGACATCGATGACGTGGTTGAGCGGGCCAAGAAGATCATTTACTTCTAAAGGACGCGGTGCAATCTCCGGTACGGTTGGTCCGCACCGTTCGACACGAGGAGTCACATGTCACCGCTTCGGGCCGATGGCCGCCAACCCAACGAGGCTCGACCTCTTTCTTTCGTGCGGGACTTCACGAAGATGGCGGCCGGTTCGGTGCTGGTGAGTTTCGGTGACACCGTCGTGCTGTGCACCGCGTCGGTCGAAGAGGACGTACCACGATGGCTGCGCGGTTCCGGTAAGGGATGGGTGACCGCCGAATATTCAATGCTGCCGGGCTCCACGCCGGACCGGGCCAGTCGCGAAGCGGCCAGGGGTAAACAGTCCGGTCGCACCCAGGAGATCCAGCGCCTCATCGGGCGCTCGCTTCGTACCGTGACGAGGCTCGAACTCCTCCCCGACGTTCAGATCACCGTCGACTGCGACGTGCTCCAGGCCGACGGCGGAACCCGTACGGCATCGATCTGCGGAGGGTACGTGGCGCTGCACGACGCAATTACTCGACTCGTGCAGAAGGGCACGTTGAAGGAGCACGCGTTGAGCGACCTGGTGGCCGCCATCTCGGTTGGCATCATCGACGGTGTGCCGATGCTCGACCTGCCCTACGAAGAGGACTCGAGGGCCGAGACCGACATGAACGTTGTGATGACCGGGGCCGGTCAATTCGTTGAAGTCCAAGGGACGGCCGAGCAGGAGGCGTTCTCACGTGAGGAGCTCAACCAACTTCTCGACCTCGCTGCCGATGGCATTATGGCGATTCACGAGGCGCAGCGCCTGGTTCTCGCCACGGACGCGCCGCCGCGCCCTTAATGAGCGAGTTCGTCCTCGCCACGGCGAACCCCCACAAGACCGAAGAGATTCGCGCTGTCCTTGAACCATTGGGATTTACCTTGTTGGCCCGTCCGGGCGACGTGCCCGACGTCGAAGAGACGGGGGAGACGCTCGAAGAAAATGCAGTGCTCAAAGCAAAAGCGTTGGTCGACGCGACGGGCACGCCGGCGATCGCTGACGACACGGGACTCTTCGTCGACGCGTTGCAAGGTCGACCAGGCGTCCACAGCGCGCGGTACGCGGGCGATGGAGCGACCTACGAACAGAACGTCTCGAAACTGCTCCTCGCCCTCGACGACGTCGAGGCGCCGGCGCGCACTGCGCGATTTCGAACCGTGATCGCCATTGCCTACCCCAACGCGACGAACGTCTGCGTCGAAGGTGTGCTCGAGGGCACGATTGCGCTCGCTCGAGCCGGTGATCAGGGCTTTGGATACGACCCAGTGTTCGTACCCGACGCGACGGGCGGACGGACGCTAGCCGAGTTGAGCGCGAATGAGAAGAACGCGCTGTCGCACCGTGCGTTGGCGCTTCGCGCACTCTCAAAAAAACTCGCCGAGCCAGAAGACAGTTCACCTGACGTTCACCTTTAGGGTGGAGATGTGAATGACCAAGGGCTCCCCATGTTTCCTTTGGGCATGGTCATATTCCCGCATCAGGTCGTCGGTCTGTGCATTTTTGAATCGCGCTATCACGCAATGTTGAGCGACGTAGAAGTCAGTCAGCGCTTTGGCACGTGTCTCATCGCTCGCGGCTCTGACGTCGGGGGCCATGACGAGCGAACGTCGGTGGGGACGCTGATGCACATCTTGGGCGCGCAGTCGCTGCCCAACGGCCAGACGCTGTTAATGGCCGAGGGGATTGAATGTTTCGAAATCCAGTCGTGGCTCGGTGACGCGCCCTATCCGCGTGCGGTCGTGAAAGATCGATGCTGCGACGAGGAGGACGTGACGACTGCGTTACTCAAGTCGACGGAATCGGCCGTTCGTGCCATCCGAGCCCTCCAGAGCGAGCTCTTCGCTGACGAATGCCTTCAATCCAACTGCGATATGGATTTGGATCCGTGGGTTCGCAGTTGGCAGTTGTGCTCGATGACCCCGATGTCGACGCTCGACCAGTTCAAGGTGCTCAGCTTGAGTGACCCCAATGACCGGCTGCGTCTGGTGGCGGAGATCTGCTGTGAGCGCTACGGCGACTACCAACGCATGGTGGCGATCGACGCCACGTCGAATCCGTTCAGTTAACGAAGTTCGAGCAGGTCGACCACAAAGATCAAGGTCTCGCCGGGTGCAATGACGCCACCAGCGCCACGATCGCCGTAACCGAGGTGCGCGGGAATGACGAGGCGACGCCGACCGCCGACCTTCATACCCACGACGCCGCGGTCCCATCCCTGGATGACGTAACCCTCACCCAACGAGAAAACGAATGGTTCGCCACGATTCCATGAGGCGTCGAACTCTTCGCCACTGGAGACACCGACGCCCACGTAGTGCACGACGGCACTCTGTCCGGTCTTGGCCTCTTCGCCCGTGCCCACGACGAGATCCTCAATGAGGAGGTCGTCGGGAGCAGGGCCGAGGTGTGGATCTACGAGTGGCTTTTCAGACATGAATCGAAATGTTAGTGGCGACGCTCGCGTCCACCGCTCACCACGCGCACGTTGCGAGCTTCGCGACCCTTAGGACCGTTCGCCTCTTCAAAGGTGATCTTCTGACCTTGCGCGAGTGACTTGAAACCGTCGCCCACGATGTTCGAGAAGTGAATGAAGAGATCGTCGCCCTTATCGTCGCTCGCGAAGCCGAAGCCCTTGGAGTCGTTGAAGAAGCTCACGATCGCTTCGCTGCCACGGGCCGATGAACCGCCCTTGGTGAAGTGCGTGTCACGCGCACCCGATCGCTCGGGACGAGGGGCACGGTCCGTAAAGACCCGCTCATTGCGTGGTGAACGCTCGACACGGTCACCGTTGGCGCGTTCGGGACGCGGAGCACGATCGCCTCGATCGGGACGCTCGGTGAAGGTACGCGGAGCACGATCGCTGCGCTCGGTGAAGGTACGCGGAGCACGATCGCTGCGCTCGGGACGATCGGTGAACGTGCGCGGCGTACGTGCTCCACGCTCGGATGACGGTCGCTCGCCTCGCGGTGCACGGTCGCTGAACGAACGCTCACGTGGTCCACGCTCGAAGCCACGTGGGCCACGGTCGTGGTCGCGAGGCGTCGAACGCTCGGAACG
>DATCCA010000053.1:0-15359 GCA_036511575.1 Acidimicrobiales bacterium | reverse complement strand
CAGGTCTTCGTTGTAGGTGTCCGAGTCGTAGAAGAAGCCACCCTCTTCGACGACCAGATCGCGCGTATTCACGCTCATCTCTCGGCAGTACCACCCGACCGGACGGGTACCGGTCGTCTTCTCGATCGACTCGACCGCGAGTTCGATGGCCTTGCGCTCTTCGTCGCGTGTCATCTCGTAGTGATTGGACCAGCGAAAGCCGTGCCCCGCTGCTTCGTCGCCGCGCGCCGCGAGCTTTCGGGCGACCTCGGGATTGCGTTCCAGCGCCACCGCGGCGGCAAAGAACGTCACGGGAACATTCGCGGCGTCAAAGACGCGAAAGAGTCGCCAGATGCCGGCCCGAGAGCCGTACTCGTACATCGACTCGACTGCGAGGTCTCGCTGGTCATCGACGGCGAAGGGCAACTCGTAGAGACCGTCGTTGACGCCGTCACCCATGGCGAAGGTCTTCTCAGAACCCTCCTCATAGTTGATGACGATCTGAATTGCGACCTTGGCGCCATTGGCCCAACGCACCACCGGCGGGTGTTCGCCGTAGCCGACGAGGTCGCGCGCCGGGCCCGGGACGCCCTCGTCGAGGTCGGTACGTCGAAAAAACTGATCATTCATCTGCATGATGCACCTTTCTGATGGCACGCTCCGCACATCGGGATCTCAGTCGAGGCCGGCGAGGCTGCGCGCGCCGTCGACGACAATCAGTTCCCCGCTGACGTAGGAGGCCTCATTACTCGCGAGAAACTGGTACACGTAGGCGATATCGTCCGGTGTCCCGACGCGCCCGACGGGAACTTTGGGACCAACAGCTTCCAAGGCCTCGAGCCCGAGTGAGTTGACGGGGTCGAGTGCCTGCGGTGTTCGTATGACCCCCGGAGCTACGGCATTGGCCGTGATGCCGAAGGGACCGAGTTCCACGGCGAGCGACTTGACCAAACCGACTACACCGCCCTTCGCCGCCGCGTAGTGGGCGTGATCAGGCCATCCCGAGACCGTGCCAGCCACCGAAGAGGTCGCGATAAGTCGACCGAAACCGTGGCGCTTCATGTGGGGGATGCTTGCGCGAAACACGCGCCACACTCCATGCAAGTCCACGTTGACCACCGCGTTCCACGCGTCATCGTCAAGCTCTTCCGAGGTCACCTTGCGCGCGACCCCAGCGTTGGCCACGACGATGTGAACGGCGCCGAGTTCGTCCACGGCGCGTTCGGTCAGACGTTCCACGTCGCTTGTAGAGCTCACATCGATCGCTTCAACCACGCAGCGTCGCCCGAACGATTCGACGTCCCTGCGCACCGATTCGATGTCGTGTCCGTCAGGCGGATACCACGCCAGCGCTAGGTCCGCGCCCGCCGCGGCGTATACGCGGGCCGTCGCCGCACCGATGCCCGATGCCGCACCTGTGATGAGCGCCACACGATCTTTTAGGTCAAACATCAGTGCCCTCCTTTATTGATCGCTCGTTCACATCATCCGAACTCGTCGGACGCTCGACGAAGTCAGCGCCGAAGGCCCCTTCGGCGGTCAGCGTCGCCTGTCGCTCTTCGGAGTATCCCAGAAGGAGGCCCAGAATCGCCGCGGCGTCCTCATGACGCCGCGGTGCGCGTCGGTGCGTCAAAGGTTCATTTCCCACCCGAACCGCACTCCCCACTTGGCGCACTTCGCCAAAACGAGGGTGTTGCGTCGCGACGACGACTCGACGGGCCCGCGTCTGGGGGTCGACGAGCGCTTCGGCGACGGTGTTGACCGGACCACACGGGACTTGGGCGGCGCTCAATATCGCGATCCACTCACTCGTCGGGCGTTGCAAAAAAGCGGTGCCCAGGATGTTCAGGACTTCATCGGCGTGTTCGAAGCGAGCGGCGAAACCTTGGAAACGCGGATCCTCGGCCAGGTCGGTGATCTCCATCGCCACAACCAACCGGCGCCAGAACTTCTCCTTCGGGCAGGCCACGACGAGCCAGCCGTCACTCGACTCGAAGACCTGGAACGGAACGATTGAAGGATGCGCGGAGTGGTGCGTGCGCCGCGGAGTGAAATCGCCGTTCAGCGACCAAGCCGCGGGATACGTCAACATCGACATGGCCGTCTCGAAGAGACTCACGTCGCAATCGGTGCCGGTGCCGTCTCGGCGCGCGGCGTGCAGTGCCGCCAGAATCGAGATCGCCGCTACCAATCCCCCGGAGAAGTCGACGACGGAGAGTCCCGACTTCGTGGGCGGACCGTCCGGTT
Organism: Acidimicrobiales bacterium; assembly: GCA_036511575.1. Lineage (GTDB taxonomy): Bacteria > Actinomycetota > Acidimicrobiia > Acidimicrobiales > RAAP-2 > RAAP-2. The sequence continues at coordinate 13,133 of DATCCA010000053.1, read as the reverse complement.
CGCCCGTCAGGTCCATCCAGCCCGCGAGACCTTGGAGCACGTAGTCGTAGCCCGGATCTGCTCGTCTCGGTCCGGTCATTCCGTAACCGCTGAGCGAACAACAGACGATCAGGGGATTGAGGTGCGCCAGGTCGTCGTAGCGAATCGCGAGCCGTTCGGGCACGTCGCCGCGGAGGTTGGAAAAGACGACGTCGCTCACGCGCACGAGGTCTTCGAACACCGCGCGTCCCGACGGCGTGTTGAGATCGAGGCTGAGGCTTCGCTTGTTGCGATTGAAGGTCTCGAAGAAGATGCTGTCTTCATCGTACTGGAGCGGTGTCACGTAGCGTCCAATGTCACCCCCGACGCTGGGGTCTTCAATTTTGATGACGTCGGCACCGAGATCGGCCAATTGCACCGAACCGAACGGTCCTGCCCCGTACTGTTCAATGGCCAGAATCCGAACGTCCGCGAGAGGTCTCATGTCACCGTGAACTCGCCCGACGTGCGTGCGCGTCGCCACCGGACGAGGTCACGGGTGCGAGCCATCTCGTTTCGCACGACCATGATGCCCTCATCGACACCCATGCCCGGCTTCGCCAGCAACTGGTCCGCGCCGCAGGCCATCGCGACGTGCGTGGTGACGCGCGCCGACTGGTCGGTCTCGTTACAGGTGCCGCCGCTGTAGGAGCGCAGTCCGCGCTCACGGACGAGCAACAGGGCTTCGATGGTGTTGTTGATGCCGCCGAGATCGGGCGTCTTGACGTGGATAACGTCGGCGGCCTGCGCCTTGGTGAAGACATCGATGTCGTCCAGAGTGTTGCACCACTCATCAACGACGATCTCGACGGGGATGTTGCGGGTGCGCAGGATGTCTCGTAACTGGGCGTAGATGGCCACCTGACCGTCGCGGCTTCCGGCGTCGATGGGGTGCTCAATCCAGAGGCTGAACGGGGCTGCCGCCTCCGCAAGTCGGGCGAGATAGTTCACGACGCGCTCGATGTCGCCGTCGAACGCCATACCTATGGTGCCGTACGTGTCGAGGTGGATACGAGGGGTGTAGTCAGGATCCGTGCGCACACTGAGGACCCGCTGATGCAGCCACGCTACGTACTCCAGTAGTAGTTCACCGTTACGACCGAGCTTGGTGTCGACTTCGTTGATGAGCCCGTGAGGCAACGCATCGACTTGCTTCAGGATCATCTTGTCGACGTTGACGTAGCGGTCATCACCGCACTGAGCGAAGAGCGGGACGAGATCGATCTCAGTGTCGACGGCGTATTCGTCTTGCACGACTTCGGCCATGGTCAGGCCGCTGGTCAATGCTGCAGCGTGCAAGAGCGCCTGGGTAACGCCGTAGCGCAGCGAGGTCGCGAGCGGCTCGCCGTCTACCACGAGACCATCGATCTCCTCGGACAATGGTCGAAATCCCTCGAATGTTCGCCCGACGAGGCGCGGCACGACGTGATCACGCAGTTGACCCATGAGTTCGTCCTGGCTCGAGAGGCGGGCACGTCCTCCGGCGCCCGCGTACTGCACCTCGGCGCAGTCCCCGAGGGCCACCTGGCCGTCAGAGAGGATCAACACGACGGAAACCGCGATACCGGGCTCTCGAATCGAGGTGAATCCCGGGGTCACCGGCGTTCCGGAATAGAGAAACCCATCACGCGTCCGACCGGCGCGAATCGCGCTCTGATCATCCCGGAAGAAGCCAGTGGCGATCGGCGTGCATATGACATCGATGATTTTCATACCATCACGTCCCCGCCGTTCGGCCCAAGCGTGGCGCCGACGTAGTACGAACCGTCTTGCGACGCTAGGAGCACGGCAGTCGGCGTGACTTCCTCGACCCGACCAAAGCGTCGAATCGGCAATTCGGCGAGCTTCGAACTGCGCCACTCTTCTGTTTCGCTCTCGAGAAGCGGCGTCTCGATCGCCCCGGGAGCGATCGCGTTCACCAACACACCGCGATGGGACACTTCTCGAGCGAGCGCCTTGGTGAGACCGATGATCCCCGCCTTGCTCGCCGTGTAGTGCGTCGCCGAAGTTCCGCCGATGTACGCGAGTTGAGAGGCGATATTGATGATCCGACCGTCCCCACGCTCGAGCATCTGACCCAACAGGGCTCTCGTGCAGAGAAAGACGCTGCGAAGATTCGTGTTCAACACATGGTCCCACTGCGCGATCGTCATATCCTCCAGCAGTGCCTCGCTGAAGACCCCCGCGTTGTTCACGAGGATGTCCACGCGACCGAAGCGAGCAAGGGCGCTCTCGGCCATCGCGGCAACACTCTCCTCGTCACTAACGTCGGCTCGGATGAAATACGAACTCCCACCAAAGCCGGCGACCGCGTCCATCGTTTCGCGCACCCGCGACTCGTCGACCACGTCGACCACAACGACGGTGGCCGACTCCTTGGCGAACGCGATCGCGATACCCTGACCGATTCCCGAAGCCGCGCCGGTAACGAGTGCGACCTTGCCTTCGAGCTTTCCCATCGCTAGCGCTCCTGGCTCGTTCTCGGCGCTGTCACCCAGACTTTGCCAAGTTCACTGCCGGTTGAGAAATCGAAACGGTGCCGCATCAACAGGATCGACGCCTCGTGCTGGGATCGATCGTCGCTCGCGATGCAGTCCTCGGGGATCACGACGTAGTAGTCATTGAACATCGCGTCGCGAGCAGTCGATTCCACGCAGCCTTCGGTCGTGCACCCGGCGACGACGACGGTCTGTACCTGATTCGAACGAAGGAGCATGTCGAGGTTGGTACCCCAAAATCCGCTCGATCGGTATTTGCGCACCACCAACTCATCGGCGCGCGGTTGGAACTCGGGGAGGAAGTCGTGACCTACGGTGCCCGGCACCGTGTAGGTGAGCGGTAGATCGCCCTGACGAACGTCACCGTGCATGTACAGATTGAATCGATGTTGCGCAGGCGAGTCGCTCATGTGTTGCTTCAGCTGCGTGTTCTGAACGTGGATGATCAGAACACCGTTTTCCCGGGCGGCCTCGAGTAGTTCGGCCAAGCGCGGTCGCGACTCCTCGTACATCGACAAGTCGACCCCCATGAGACCGAACAAGCCGCCCGGATCGACAAAGTCATACTGCATGTCAATCAGCAGCAGTGCGGTGTGTGACGGATCGACCAACTCTTCGATCTCGGTGTACACGTCCTTACCATGGACAACAATCAAGGTACTTAATCCTCCATGATTTCAGGGTGCCTTTCGGCCTCTTCCTCTACCGTAGGGTGTTGGAGCGAGGTGGCACGCGCGGCGAGCAGACTTTGATCTTCGTCACCCGCGGCGAGATCCTCCTCGGCGACGAATGTCCCGATTGCCGCGATCTTTTCCGGCGACGTCTTTCGGTACGTGAGCAAGAGCACCGTTCCCAGTGCGAGCCAGCCGATGGTGATCCACGGAACGAGGCTGTAGGGCCAACTCTGACCCGGCTTGGCGACGCTCCACAGGGGGTAGGCAAACGCGGCGACTCCGGCAATGGGGATGATGACGTGACGCCACCAACTGCGCTCGGGCGACTTCCAGAAGTAACGAATCAGTGCGATGTTGCACATGCAATAGACGATGACAATGGCGACGGTTCCGATGGAACCGGTGAATCCGTAGTTACCTGTCGCGCCCGGACCGAGCCACGCACCGCCTGCCAAACCGAGGGCCACCGTAAAGATCGTCTGACCGGCGATCGCGACGTAGGGCGAAAACCACTTCGGGTGCACGTGACCAAACGAAATCGGGAGCACACGGTCGCGGCCCATGGAGAACATCACGCGCACCGTGGTGTTGTGAATCGCCATGAAACAACTGAAGAGTCCGGCAATCGCCGCCAGTTCAATCGGCTGCAGTAGCCACGACGCATAATGATGACCCAACGTCACGAACGGGTTCGGGTCCGCGAGGAACTTGAGCAGATTGGCGTGATTGTTGAGACCGTACCCTGCGGTCAGCGCGTACATGGCGAAGACATAAAAGATACCCACGGCGATCAACGCACCGCTCACTGCCATGGGAACGTTGCGCTTCGGATTCTTCGTCTCCTCCCCCAGCGTCGCAGCGGCGTCGAAGCCGATGAAGGACAAGATGCCGAACACGACGCCAAGTCCCACTCCCGACACCCCGTGAGGCGAACTACTGGGCACGAACGCCTTAAACGTGTTGCCACTTCCGGCATGGAGAATGGCGAGCACTGACAACACCAGAAAGATCACCACTTCGAGCACCAGCAACACGAGGTCGACGTTGACAGACGCCCTGATTGATCGTAAGGACAGGCCCAAGATGATGAGCATGCCGAAGAGCGAGAACAGCCACCAGGGCACGTTGGAGTTGAATGTCGAGACGAAGTAGTCGTGGACGAAGGAACCGAACGCGGTGAAGAGGCCCGGTGCGAGAATGGCGTAGCCAATCCAGAACAGCCAGCCGGTGTAGAAGCCGGCCTCCGACCCGAGGCCGGCACTATTGAACGTATAGAACGATCCCGCCGATGGCAGGCGGCGCGCGAACTGCACCACGGAGTTACCCACCAGCAGGCAGGCGATGAACGCCACGAGGAACGAGAGTGGGAGGGCCGCACCGGCCTGAGGCCCGGCGGCTGGCGCGTTCAGCACGACGGCCAAGACCGGTGCCATGGCGGCTGCCGACAGGGCAATGGCATTGGGAATGCTGAGCACACCTTTTTCCAGCCGATGTGGCGACGCCGCTGTCGGTGATTCCTTCATTGCCTCCACCATGAACTCCCCCTATGAACTTGCAGCGACCAGTCGATCACTGACAATTTTCAATTTCCGCCCTGATATATCAGAGCGTCACGGTAAGATACATCACATGGTCCGAAATTTCAACTACCTCCGAGCAACGGTTCGTGACAACGACTTCTGGGTCAGCTCCCACCGTGCCAGCGACCAATAGGTTGGCCAAATGAACGTAAAAGTCGTCGAGATTCCCGTCGCGGTCGAACGTGACAGTGACACCGCGTACAACATGCTGTTGGAGAGGATCGTCGATCTCTCGATACCCCCCGGCGCTCTGTTGAACGAACAGTCATTGGCCGCCGACCTCGACTACGGCCGCACGCCGGTGCGCGAGGCACTCGCGAGATTGGTGGCGGACCGATTCGTTACCATCCTGCCGCGCCGAGGCGTGATCGTCACACCCATCACGTTTGAAGACGTTCTCGCCATGTTTGAGGCGCGCGAAACAATCGAATGTGGCATTGCCTACATCGCCGCCACTCGCGTCACCGAAGTGGACCTCGAAGAGATGCGCCGTCTCGTCGCGGCCGCCGACACGGCGAGGATGACGGGCGATCCTGAACAGTTCCTGCTCGCCGATCTCGCGGTGCACATGTTCTTGGTGCAGATGATCAAGAACCCCATTCTCCAAGAGGCAGCCGAACGCCTCCTCGCCCACAACCTTCGGTTCTGGCGGCTGTATTGGCGCGACCGACCCGTGCGCCTTGAGGCCATGCTCTCGCACGCCAAGCTGATTGCCGCCGTCGAGAGTCAGGACTCGCGCACCGCCGAAGAAGCGATGCGTGACCACCTCCGTGCGTCGGGCCAGCTCGTCCAGTTGCTGTTCGATCGTTGAAGCCTTCGATGTCGCGACGACTCGTGCGCCACCATCATGTCGCTGCCTGCGCCGAATCCGAACGCCCCAATGGGTCGCGCGCTGGTCGCGGGTTTCTGATGCGCCGAGACGAAGGAAGAGGACGGCGATGACGAACATCGAAGGCTGGCGAGGACGTTTCTTCGAAGATTTCAACGTGGGCGACGTCTATCATCACGCGCTCGGCCGAACGGTCACTGAGACCGACAACTCCTGGTTCACATTGCTGACGCAGAACACGGCAGCGATTCACTTCGACAAGCACTACGCCGCCCAAACCGAATTTGGTCGACCACTCGTGAACTCGACGTTCACCCTCGCGCTCGTTACTGGTCAATCGGTGAGCGACGTGTCCCAAAACGTGATGGCGAATCTTGGTTGGGATCACGTGCGTCTTCCCCACCCGCTCTTCGAAGGCGACACCGTCTATTCCAAGTCTGAAGTCTTGGAAGTCAGAAGGTCCGAGAGTCGGCCGAATGTCGGAGTTCTTACAGTGCGCACTACCGGCTTCAACCAGGAGGGGATCGTTCTGATCGAGTTCACTCGTACACTCCTCGTCTATCGCCGTGGTCACGCACCGACGATTCCCGTACCGCAGCCGAAGACCGACGATCACTAACGACGATTGAGCGGTCACGAACATCAAATCAAATCGCCAAGAAACTCAGTGTCCAGACTCGTTGAGCACTCGGTTAATCGTTTCGGAGTCACACCCGAGATCGCAGTGGTGTGACGATGGTTCGCCCCTCGATATGAGCGTCGTCGTTACCATGCTCGAATGAGTTTCCACTCCTTCACCGTTGCGATGGGGTGGGTAGCAGTCGTTCTCGGCGTCTTCGTGTCGTACGGCCAGTTCAGGCGAATGACAAAGCGAGGTAATGAAGGAGTGTCCCTCGCGACATGGACGCTCTTTTTGTATCTCGACATCTTTTGGATTCTCTATGGCGTCGATGTACATTCGTGGCAGTTGATCCTTGCCTGCGTAGCCTCTCTTCCTTTTCAAGTACTCATTTGGCTGCAATTGGGGCCCTTTGATCGCTTGGGTGTCTGCGTGCGATCCCTTGGCATCTTGTTGGCGTTTTGCATCCTTCCCGCGCTCGAGTGGGGCTGGGCGGGCGCCGTTGTCGGCGCCGGGATTGCCGGATGGGCATCGCGAACTCCTCAGCTGGTCCATCTCATTCGCTACGACGCGGCGATGGGAGTGTCAGCGAGGGCGTGGATGACGGCCGGTTTGGTCAGTTGGCTATGGGTCGTTTACTACCTCGGGGCACACCTTTGGCCCGTGTTGTTCGTAACCGCGGCGGGCGGTCTTCTGAGTCTCATTATCGCCACGCTGGCACAGTGGCGCCACCGTCAGGCTCGGGGAATCGCTACTTAAGAAGTGAAGAAAGTTCCGTAAATTGAAGGGTTTTCACGCCTCATTGAATAGAAGAAATTGAACACCGAAGCTATGTGCGCAGGTTCGACTCCTGTCGGCGGCACTCAATCTGGCTCATCGGAATGTAGCGGGGTCACTCCTCTGAGGGTGACCACTGAGAAGTCGAAGGTGCTTCAGGCTTTAGGTGTGCACCAAAGAACTGGAACTTCGGATTGGAGCAGGGGCGCACTCGCAACCATGCGTACCGTAATAGCCAATGACTCAACTTGTCGTCATCACAGGACCCATCGCATCGGGCAAGAGTGTTGTCGCAACCGCACTTGCCGATCGCCTGAACGCCGCGGGCCTCTTTGTCGCCGTCGCGGACCTTGATGACACAGTCGCGACGATGGATGCTTCGCCCGAGGGACTTGAAAATACTTGGGAAAGAGCTCGGGTGCTACACAGTGATCTCGTGGGCCAATTACTGTCCACTGGCGTAGACGCGGTGATTGCTCACGGTCCCTTCTACTCGGCGAAGGAAACTTTCGCCTTGATGCGCGAGGTCCCCGCCGGCATTGCGGTTCGCCGAGTGATGCTTCTTGCCACGTACGAAGTGGCCCTAGAACGAGTTATGGGAGATTCGAGCCGTGGACTTTCGAAAGACGCAGTTTTTCTGCAATCGACTTATGAGCGATTCCTTCAACTACTGCCTGCCATCGAAGAGTGCGAATGGACTTTCAATTCGACGAAGACCAGCGTTGACGAAATCGTGACAACAATCACCGAGGCACTCCTGCGAAACTGAATGCCTTAGGACCCACGAAGGAGTCGGAGACCGCACCCGCCACTCGACGAACGCATTCCTCAATTGCAATCTGATTAGATTCCGAGCGTCGAAGGATTATCGGTCGATGTACGCGGGCTCTTCGGGACGAAGATTCACGTTGTACACCGTCGCCAATTGTCGAGCGACAAATGTGCCAATTACAAGCTCGCCGGTTGAGGTGAAGTGAATGCCGTCAGAGAGTCGCAGCGCACTTTGCACATTGTTCACGACGGCTCCACCGCGATACTTGCCGCCCTTCGTTGACAAGAGATGCCACATTGGCTGGAACGTGACGCCGGGCGTCGACATGGCCACCTGAGCGTAAATGGCGTTCAGCGCCCGAAGACCTTGGCTATAACTCTTCGGCGCGGCGATCGGGAGACCGACCCAGAACGCGTACGCGCCCGCCTTGGTCACCATTCGATCGATCTTTTGAACGCGCGCAATGTAGGCACTACGCCACTTGGGCGAACCGAAAGGTTGCGACGCACCATCAACGGCAAGGGCCTGCTCATCGTTCGCGCCAAACATGATGACCACGAGATCGGGATGGTATTTGTGCAAGTCGGACTTTAGATGGGCCGGCCAGTTGTAAAACCACGACGCGGAAAGACCGGTCGACGTTTTGTTGCGTTGGATCAGTTTCAATCCCGGCGTCGACTGAAGTTCGTGTCGAATGCCGTATTCGAGGTCGTCACCCAGCGAGTCGCCAACTTCGAGGAGTCGACAGTGGCCCAGTGCGTACGGCGCGTGATGAGGTGTTGTGGTTGTCGTTGATGTCGACGTCGCGCTCGTCCGCACTAGCGCTGACACCGGAGTGAAACCACATCCGCGCAAGGGCGAACGAAACGCCGCGCTGTCCGCGACGGGAGTATCCAACGGGACCTTGGACGTCGAAGCGTGACTGCGTGGCGTGCGAATCAATGCGTTCGGTGCCGACGTGGTGGGCCGCGACTTTGCGGTCAACGGCACTCGAATGACGTGCGAGTCGAGCGACGATGCCGATCCGGCGTTGATTTGAACGAATTCGCCCCCAGCCAGTACAAGCACAGCCAGGGTCGCCGGCGTCAGGCACCGCATCCAGGGGCGTCGGGGCTTTAAAAAGGGTGTCAAAAGGGTCCTCATGGCGGATTCAACGCTAACAGGCGCGCGACATTCCCTCGCATCGAATCGTTCGCGCACGTGAGTCGGGTTTAGGGCTACCCCGAAACCCGACTCACGTACGTAGTAAATGCACCGTGGCCAGAATCCTTTCAACGATCTGCTCAGGGGTGCATTCGTCGACGTCAATCGTGAGGTTGGCGACGTCGGCATATAGCGGGCGGCGCGCCGCGTAGAGCTCGTTGAGGGTTCCCACGGGGTCGTCGTCGAAGTGCGGCCGATCGCCCTTGGTGCCGATCCGCTGGGCCAACGTTCCAAGCGAGGCACGAAGCCAGACGACATGTTGTTCGACCTTCAACAGCACTCGGTTCGCGTCCACTAAGAGGGCGCCACCGGCCACAGCGATCACGGCGGACGTCGGACTGTGGAGAGCGGCGACCAGCGCACTATCTTCGAAACGGTGAAGCATCTCGGGACCATCCTCAAGGGAGATCTCCTTCACACTGCGACCGGTCGCCGCAAGCACCTGTTCGTCGGAGTCGAGATACGTCCATCCGAGTCGGACCGCCAACGCACGTCCGACCGTCGTTTTTCCGACGCCCATCATGCCAATCAGCAGAATCCGTTCTGTCATCTCTATCGTTCTGTTTAAAAGGTCTTCGCCACGATTCCTAGTGACCTATCACAAAACTCACGCCGGAGAGAGAGTCGAACACACTGGCGCCCGCGCCTTGGAACTCCCCATTGCCGTTGGCGTAGATGTGCAGCGCGCCGACTTGCTGATTGTAGGACTTGTCGAAGGAGTAAATCGTGAAGCAGTCATAAAATCCGGGACGCGCTCCCACGGGAAGTACGAACGCCGGCAGCGACGAATTCGACGGTCCGACGATGCCGCCGGCCAGGTACACGACGCCCTGGGAGGAAACTGCGTACTGGGGATTGCCGGGGTTCATTGAGATGGCGTGGTTGCTCGAACCTGACGACGTCGCACCGTTGAGGAGATGCAAGTTGTGCCAGACGAGTGCCGCGAGCTTCGCCGTGGCCCTCGCTTGAAGCGCCGGATGACGTGTGGCGGCGTAGCCGACGCCGGAACCCGCGCCGACGAGTACTGCGACGAGCAGTAGCACTGAAAGTGGCCGCCTCGTCATGCGCGCACTGATGTTCTTCATGGTGAACCTCCATCTCGATGGGATATCGCGCGCGTGGCCCGACCGCCGATCTCCGTCACGTGGTTTCAGAATCGACACGACGCAGGAAGGAACTTCGGTGGCCGTTGTGGCCTCACTCGCGACAGGCTTCATCGTAGGAGATGGCAGGAAGTAGCAACATTCAGTGGAGTGCTGCGCTGGAATCAACACCTTGAGTCATTGGTCAACGCCCAACTGTGCGCCAAATGTGGAGATTCAGTCCCAGGTCGCGTGCGTGATTTTGTTGGGGGGCACATCCACGACAGACGCCACGGTGCCATCGCGACCAATAACGGCGTACTCGCCGGTCGCCAGACTCGGAAAGATCGCGGCGTAGATCACACCGTCACGGCCCTCGCGCGGGAGCACCCAGACGTGGGTTCGCTCCGATGGTTCCGACACCGGGTGAATCTCGACCTCGATGCCTTCGAGTTCCTTGCGTGAGTCAAGTATTAACGCGCCCCTTGTCGCACCCACGTCAATCATCACGGCCCGACTCGGCGCGGTGGGCGGCTTCGCCTCAGTGTGAACGTGTCCAACGCGTTCGTGCACGTGCCCATCGTGGCGGTCGTGACCGTGGGCGGCGCCACCAGTTCGGTGTGGATCCGAACTGGTGGCGCCGTCCCACGATGGTGAGTCGGTGGTTTCGGCGAGGCTCATTAACCAGCCATCGCGTGACGCGTGGTGGCCGGGTTGTCGTAACCGTCCCACGGGTCAGCCAGGTACGGGAAGCTCGTCCGATACGTGAGGCCGAAGGCGTGCAGACTCGACACCGACTTGGGCTCGGCCGTTGGGCCGCCCACGTCGTAGAGCAGACCGGCCGCACCGTCGGGCTTGTAACTAGGCACGACCGCGTTCAGCAGTGCGCCAGCGACGGCCTTGAGCTCAATACTGACCACGTCGTCAAAGACTCGCCGACCGTTGGGGAAGCCGCCGTTGTCACCGCCGACGACGCCGAGGATGCTGGCGTTCGCCGTCGCTGTTGGCTTGATCGCGACGTTGAGTCGCAGCATGTCGGCCTTGGTCGTGCCGGTGTAGTTCTGGAAACCGGGGAACAGCGGCGGGACGCCCGTGAGCAGCACCGCGTCGAGGTCGGGACGCGTGTTCGTCGCGACGGCGCTGTAGGCCGCGAGACTCGGGAACGCACCGGGGTACAACACGTTGAGCAACCCGGCCAGACCGGGGTGGTCGTAGTAGGCCGAAAACTGTGCGTCGTTCTTGGGTGCCGTTGAGTTCCAGCGGTCCTTGTGGCCCATTGGGATGATCACCTCATTGATCAGCGGGTTGCCCAGACGCGAGACCTGCTCCCACGGACCCGTATTGGTCTGGGGCAGCGAGTAGATCTTGGTCTTCTGACGGCTCGCGGTCGTCCAGACGCCGATGGTCGAATTCGCCGCGGTGTACGTCGTCGGGACCGATCCATCGTTCGTGAGCTCTGAGATCGGAACCTGGACCGCAATGGAGTGCACGTTCGTCGCCGCCAGCGAGTTGACCCCGGCGATCGCCGCGCCCTTCAAGAGGAAGTCTGGCTGAAACGGGCGCAGGTCGCCGAGGTCGAAGATGGATCCCAGGTCGACGTAGAAGCCATCGGCGCGTTGCCCGGCGAAGACCTTGGACGAGCCCACCGTGTGGATGGCCTGATCGGTCAACGTGGCGTAGTTGGGGATCGAGTTCTTGCCAACGTTGCACGGCGGGCAGGCAAGTTCGCGACCGAGCACGTGGCTGCCGTGCGTGTCCTTGCGGGTCACCGTGTAGAACTGCTTGCGGTTCCAGGTCGAGTCCTTCAACGAGGTGATCTGACCCGTGTTGTAGAGGAACGTGTCATTGGCACCCGTGTCGCTCAGCACAGTCGAGAAGCGGAACTGGTACGAGATGTCGGCCTCGCCGTCGCCGGTGTTGTCGATGTGAATCTCGTAGAGCACGTCGTCGCCGAACTCAAAGAAGTTCGGTCCCCCGGCCGGCTGCTGACGTGGGATGTAGTTCGCAATCAGCGTCACCTTGTTGGGGGTGTCAGGACTAATGAACGCGTAGAGGTCCGTGCTGTCGGCAACGGGGTCCTTGGAAATTTCTGGGGCTTCTGAGTGGGAAGACATTGGTGAGACCTTTCTGATTAGTGAGTTCGCGTACTACGGAATGTGGTGAGTCGAGCGGCGGTCTCAGCTGACGTCGCGTACGAGGCGCGCGACAAGCGCGCGGTCGTGCCGAACGACTTCGCGAGTACCGACCATGAAGTGGATCTCGCCCGAACTGGGGTTGGGGATGTGAACCACGAGGTTCTCAGTCGATGACACCGGACGAACCGTCGCTTCCCTCTTCGCCGCCTTGGGCTTCGTTGCGGCGCCCGCGGCAGCGGCCAACGCCGTCGGAGCCACGGCCACGAGGCCCGCCGCTGCGATCCCGTTACGCGCCACCTTCAAAAAGCCCCTGCGTGAGATGTCTTGCATTACAACTCCTCCTTCTTGGACCACGTTCGTGGACCGGCTGCGAGCACGTTCGAAGGATTCATCCTCGATCGTCCCGATAGTTACGGCACTGATGCTTATTCGCCGCCGCGCCACGGCCGGATGTCTGAATCGGAAGTTTTCTTAGCGAAAGTTGAAATATGGTGCGGCCGTCGCGTGACGCTTGCGCGGTCCGTGATGGGGGACGGTGATCGGTCCGACGTCAACGCCCGCGTGGCGCATCGACGTCGAGACGCCACGCGGACGTCAGCGAATGGCCGAGGACTTCAAGCGGGTTCGTCGCCGCAGCGTGTGCACCACGAGGTACACGGTGAGCGCGACGCCGAGCAGTGCGTGCCAGCGGATTTGGGTGGGGTGCCCGATCGCCACGTCAACGAAGCCCGACGCGAGCATTCCGAGCGTGAGGACCACTAACAGCGCGTCGGAGATCGCCATCCGGGCGAGGCGGCTTTGGGCCGTCGTGAACCGAGTCAGCCGTCGCGCCAATTTGGCCGAGATCTTGCGTCGCTGCACGAGGTGACAGACGACCAGCGCGACGAAGAGGAGACCAACGACGATGTGCACAGTGAGGACGAACTCGAGGGCAAGCGAGACGATG
>DATCCA010000052.1:0-4947 GCA_036511575.1 Acidimicrobiales bacterium | reverse complement strand
TCATCGTGCTGCTCGGGTGTCTTTTGTTGATGGTGGTGTTCCGCAGCATCGTCATTCCACTGACCGCCGCTGCCATGAACATCTTCGCGGCCGGGGCATCCTTTGGTCTCGTCGTCGCCGTCTTCCAGTGGGGTTGGGGTAGTTCGCTCATCAATGCCGGAACTGGACCCGTTGAATCCTTCTTACCGACGATCATGATTGCCATTCTCTTCGGGCTGTCGATGGACTACCAGGTCTTTTTGGTCTCTCGCATGCATGAGGAGTGGCTCAACACCGGCAGCAACGAAGAGGCCATCAACCGGGGTCAGGCCAACACCGGACGCGTGATCTCGGCGGCGGCCCTGATCATGATCTGCGTCTTCTTCTCCTTCGCGTTCGGCGGGCAACGTGTCATCGCCGAGTTCGGCATTGGCCTCGGCGGCGCGGTCTTAATGGACGCCTTCATCCTTCGCACGGTGCTCGTGCCGGCACTGATGCACTTCTTTGGTGACGCCAACTGGTACTTCCCGAAGTGGCTGGACCGCATCACGCCGCACTTCGCGGTCGAAGCGACCGAGGATGTCGCGGTCTAACCCTTAAGAAACCCATAAATACTCAGGGTTTTTGACATTGGTGCGCGTGTCAACGCGAGCGCTCACGGGTAAGTTCATAAGAGAGACGACGTAGGAGACGGCCGATGCAGCGAGTAATCCACATCCGTGGCGGTTCCTTCGGTCTCAACGGTCCGGGCGGTCGGATGATGTTCAATGGACCAGGTGGCCCAGGAATAGCGAGGTGGATAGTTATGTTCGGTTTTCTTTTCTTGCTGGCGATTGTGGCGTACTTCTTCATCCGCCACTTCGATCAAAACCAGCAGCATCACCACCCCCACATGGGCTCGATGCCACAGGCGCCCTCCGCTGACACCGCCGCCTCTGACATGCTCAAGATGCGCTTCGCCAAGGGCGAGATCGACGAGGACGAGTTCACCCGTCGCATGAACCTCCTGAAGGATCACCAGACCGCGAGTTGAGTTGCCTTTGTCAGACTCGCTTTGCCACGAATTAGATTCTCCGCGCTAAGTAAGTGCCTCAGCCGCTCTTGTCTTCAATCTCCCATGCGTGATCCACGACGTGCCACGCCAATCGTCGAACACTGTAACGAGAAGGCCAAACGCCCTTGGGAGAACCGGCGAGCAGTACCTCGGTGATGACGTCACGCTGTTGCGCCCACGGCGTTCGCGGAAGGACCCGCGTACCGAGTTTGGAACAGTAGTGGCGCTCTGCTTCACGCACGTGCGCTACAACGGCGTCGCGGTCACGTCCTCCCCCACGTGGTCCCTTCGCCAGTTGCGCCGGGGCGGACGCCACGACCGCGTCGAAGTAGTGCCACGAGTCGAGGAGCACTTGCACTTGTCGCTGTAGGTCGCGACCGGTGAGTGGCTCAGCGTCCCAAGGTGAGTCGATACCGGGGGCACCGAAGTCGGTCGTCGCATTGCCAGGCACCGTGCCGACAACGTCAAGCTTTCCGGGATTAAACGGCATCGAAACGATCTTCGCGTAGCGGTCCTGATAGTCGACGAGCGATTCAAGGGCGCCGTCCATTGTCTTGGCGCGACGACACCAACCGGGCCAGTCAATGGCCGCGGCAAACACCGAGGTTTTGCCCTCTTCGAAGTAGACGCGAGTTGTGGGCACCGGACTCTTTCCTTCTGCGCAGCGTTCGAACACGAGGCGCCGATTGAACGAAACTTTACTGACCTACTGCGACACGCTTCTGGCTAGTCTGAGAATCGATCACTGCGGACAGTCCCTTTGATTCTCTACTGACAAGGACGACCCATGACGACAACCAGAAATGCAAGGGCTCACTGGGAAGGCTCACTCTTCGAAGGCTCGGGCACCGTCGAGATGACCTCGAGCGGCATCGGGACGTTCCCCATTACGTGGGCCTCTCGTGCCGAAGAGGCCAATGGTCGCACGAGCCCTGAAGAACTCATCGCTGCGGCGCACGCGTCGTGCTTTTCAATGGCACTGTCGAACGGCCTCGCCAAGTCTGGCAATCCGGCCACATCACTGAACACGTCCGTCGAGGTCGACTTCCAGCCCGGCGTCGGCATCACCGAGATCCGCATCACGCTCTCGGGTGAAGCCGAGAACCTCGACGCCGCGGGCTTCGCTGCGGCCGCCGAAGAGGCCAAGGCCAATTGCCCGGTGTCAAAGGCGCTCGCCGCGGTGCCGATCACGTTGACGGTCGTCTAAGGCCCCGCTCGGATCGATGAGGAGCCATTCGATACAGGGGACACCTTCTCGACGCACGTCGCAATCGGTTCCTCCAGTATCACGGGCGCCCCGTCAATGACCCAGCGCGGCGACGACCCGGCGCCCTCACTCGATCAGGCGGCATCGGACGCAGTGCGCGACGATCAGTCGTCGCTCTGGACCGCGAGAATTCTGGTCGGCGAACTGGTTGGGCTCGTCGGCATCGTCCTCTACAACTGGTGGGTCTACGTCGTTGTCGCGACCAACCTGCTGACGAGCACCAACGCGTTCTTCAGCGACCTCGAGGCGACCGGTCGCCGTGACGCGTCACTCTTTCAGCACTGCGACCTCGTGGCGGGCATTGTCATGTTCGTGGCGTTGTTGTTGCGTGGCCCGAGGGGACCCCAAGGAAAACGCCGCGAGTGGCCCTGGTTGGTCCTCTTCGCCGTAGCTGGCACGTTCGGCGGCCACTTCTCCTACGCCTGCCCCGAGGGGCTGAGCGCCGCCTGTCGAAGCGCCGAGTGGCATCTGCGGCTCCCACTGCACCACTACCTGCACGTGGTGAGCGGCATCATTGAGTTCGCCATGATGACAACGGCGATCTACCTCGCGTGGGAGCGAACGCGCGATGAGGGGACAGTGGTCGCAGCGAGCATCAAGTGGACGGGCGTGGCGCTGCTCGTGGGCTATCCCCTCTTGGCGGTGGCCTATCTCACTGACCGATTCGGGTCTTTCGTCGAGCCCGTCTTCTTCATCGGCTTCTCGGTCATGATCTTCATCGAACTCTTCGAACCACGCCGAGCTCGTCGGCGCCCTGGCTGACCTGGACCGGGCGGCATTCGACACGAATGTCGGCGCAGGTTCGAAGCGACGAGTCGAGTAGTTTCGTGGAGAAAACGAAACGTCGCGAATCCTTGAAGGGGCCAAAATGTTCGAAATTGTGATGGTGGGAGCCGATGACAGCGAGACCGCGAAGCGCGCGGTCGAAGTGGCCACCGACATCGCCGCCATGTACGGGGCGACGTTGCACATCGTCACCGCCTTTGAGAAGGGTGCGCGCAAGGGCGATGTGGCACCCGAGTTCACGCACGTCCACACGGAGGACGACGGCTTGGCGTTGCTGCAGACACTTTCCTTCATTGCCAAGAAGCAAAACATCGAGCCAGCCCTTCACTCGGTGAGGGGCGACGCCGCCGCCGCACTGTTGGGCAAGGCCAAGGAGATCAATGCCGATCTGATTGTCGTGGGTAATCGCGGAATGCGCGGGTTGCACCGAGTGGTCGGCAGCGTGCCCAATTCCGTGTCCCATGGCGCACACTGCTCGGTACTCGTCGTCGACACCATCGACGGCTAACGCTCGCGATTGCGACGCGACTAGGCCGACGCGACCTCGTCACCCAGTTCGACCATCTCGAGTTTCTCCGCGGTGCCGGTGAAGTACGCCACCGCGGCCGACGCCAGCATGAGCAACGCCGACGCCACGAGTGCGATGTTGAGACCGTGGGTCAATGCGCCGTAGGCCGCGTTCACGACCTTGTCAATGATTGCCTTGATCGCGGCGCTGGCGTTCTTCGAGAACGCGGCCGCCTGCGCGGCCGTCGACCCTGTCGTGACCGCTTTGATGACTTCGTTTCGGTACATCGGCGGAACGTGCAGTTGGATTAGTTTGGCGGTCAGGTTCACCGTGAGTTGACCGTTCACAATTGAACCGAGAATTGCGACGCCGGCCACGGCGCCGAGTTCGCGACTCGTGTTAACGGCCGAGGAGGCCATGCCGGAGTTCGCTGCCGGCAGGCTCGAGAGCGCCGTGGCGTTGACGGGCACAATGACAATGCCAAAGCCGACACCGGCGAGTCCCATGGTCCAACCAAGCGTCGATACGCCCACATGTGGACTAATCGCGAGATAGGTGAAAATCACGCCCGTGCCCGCCATCAAACATCCGACCGTCATGGGTACGCGCGAACCAACGCGGCCAACCCAACGACCGGTGAAGAGTGACGCCACCACAATGCCCGCCAGCATTGGCAGGAAGTCAACGGCCAGGCGAAAAGCGCTGATGTTGGCCACGACCTCGAGGTAGAGCGCGACGAAGAAGAAGATTGAAAAGACTGAGAAGAAACTTGCGAAGGCAATGAACGCGGCGCCGGTGAAGGACTTTCGACGGAAGAACCCGAGTTCGAGCATCGGGTCTTTCGCGCTCTTCTCGGCGAAGTAGAAGATCGGCACGGTGAGAAAGCTCACGATGAACAGGGTGATGACCCAGCCGCTGCGGTACCCCGTGAGTTCTCCCTGGATCGCCGCGAACGTGACCGTGCCGAGCACCACGGATCCGAAGAAGAAGCCCGCGAAGTCCATCTTTCGACGAATGGCATTCACACTCTCGGGTAGCGCGATCGCCGCGATCACCAACGCGAGTCCGCCAAAGACCAGGTTGAACCAGAACACCGCGCGCCACGACCAGATACCGACGAGGATGCCGCCAATGACCGGACCCATGGCGAGGGCGAGTCCCGAGACCGCGGCCCACGCGCCGAGGGCACGTGCACGCGCCTTGTGCTCGGGATAGATGTGGCGGATCATCGACAAGGTCGCGGGCTCGGACGCCGCGGCGCCCACGCCCATGATGATTCGCCCGATGACCAGTTCACTGGGGTTCACCGAGATCGCACAGACAATCGATCCGGCGCAGAAAATCCCTACGCCG
>DATCCA010000051.1:0-7271 GCA_036511575.1 Acidimicrobiales bacterium | reverse complement strand
ATCTTGACTCACTGCTCGCCCAGAGTGACTTCATCACCATTCACTTGCCGAAGAACAAGGAGACCACGAATCTTCTCGACGCGGCGGCGCTGAAGAAGACGAAGCCCGGCGTTCGCATCATCAACGTGGCGCGCGGCGGGATTGTTAACGAGGCCGACCTCGCCGACGCGATTCGCAACGGTCATGTACAAGGTGCAGCTCTCGACGTCTTCGAGAAAGAGCCGACGACGGAGTCCCCGTTGTTCGAGTTGCCCTCGGTCGTCGTGGTACCTCACCTCGGCGCCTCGACGTTCGAAGCACAAGACAAGGCCGGTATCACGATCGCCGAGCAGGTCCAGTTGGCGCTCGCCGGTGACTTCGTTCCCTACGCCGTCAATGTCGCCGCCGGTGAGGTGTCCAACGCCGTTCGACCGTTCATGGGTCTGGCAGAAATCCTTGGTCGGTTCCTCGGCGGACTGCTCGACGGTAAGCCGGCCGATCTCGAGGTCTCGTACCTGGGTGAGTTGGCTGGATCGGGAACGAAGATCCTGACGCTGTGTGCTCTGAAAGGACTGCTCACCGCGACCGGTCACGACGGCGTTTCATTCGTCAATGCGCCACAACTCGCGGTGGACCACAACCTCACCTACACCGAGGTGTCGAACGTCGAGTCACCGGACTATGTCAATCAGATCACGGTTCGCTCGGGCGACCATCTCGTCTCGGGGACCATGATCACCATTGGAACTCGACTCGAAACTCGAATCGTCGGTGTTGACGGCCACAGCGTGGAGATCCCACCGGCGTCGTCGATGTTGGTTGTCCACAACGATGACCGACCCGGAATGATTGGCCTCGTGGGCGTCGCTCTCGGTGGGGCCGGCGTCTCGATCAGTTCCATGTCAGTAGGCCCAGACCAACGAACGAAGACGGCACTCATGGTGCTGTCAACCGAGCAGCCAACACCGGCCGACGTCATTGAGAACCTGCGCGACACGCAGGGCATTCAGGACATCCACCTCATTACCCTGCGCTGACCTACGAGTCGTCGCCGCAGTGCAAGAGGTAGCCCACACCGGGAACGTTCTGCAGCAACGCACCTGATTCATCGTTGAGTTTCTGGCGCAGGCGATGGATGTAAGCGTGCACGTACTGCGCCTCGGCGCCGTAGCCGCTTCCCCAGACCGCGCTCAGGATCATCTGGTGGGTGCAGGTTTTCCCTTCGTGACGAGCGAGGAAAACGAGAACCTCGAACTCCTTGGTGGTCAGTGCGACGTTCACACCGTCGTGCAGCACCTCGTGGTGCACGAGGTCGAGTTCCAGCGAACCACACGACAGCGTGATCTCTCCGGGAATGTCAGCGTCGCCTCCGCGTCCGCGCAGGACAACACGAATCCGAGCTTCGAGTTCAGGCATGCTGAACGGTTTGGTGACGTAGTCGTTGGCACCGGCGTCAAGTGCCGACACCTTTCGATTCTCCGCCCCGGTCGCCGAAAGGATGATGATCGGCATGTCGCTCCACCCGCGAATCGCGCGACAGACCGCTATGCCGTCCATATCGGGTAGGCCCATGTCGAGAACCACGACGTCGGGCGCGATCAATGCGGCCTGCGTTATTCCGTGTTCGCCCGTCGTTGCGGTGGTGACGTCGTGGCCGCCGGCTTGCAGACCCAGACGCAGTGCACGCAGCAGCGACGGATCGTCATCGATTACCAGGACCTTCGCCACGCTGGTTACCGTATCGTCGTTCGTTCGTCGACGAGCGGCATCGTGAAGACGAAACGCGCTCCGCGAGAAGGTGCATCCTGGTACCAAATCGTCTCGTCGTGAGCTTCGACGAACGTCTTGGCGATGGTGAGGCCGAGTCCGGCGCGGCCACCCTTGTCGAGTTGCGCGAACCGCTCGAAGATCGCCTCACGTTGATTCGTGGCAATACCTGGTCCTTCGTCCGCGACCGAGAGTTCCACGTGCGCGTTCGTGCGCGACGCCTCGATGGTGATGACGCCGTCGGCGGGGGAGTGTCGATTGGCGTTGTCGAGCAGATTGATAAGTACCTGTCCAATCAGTAGCGGGTCAACGTTGACGACCAACGCAGATGGGATGATCGAGTCGACTCGATGCGAGTTCAGGGTTGGCTCCATCGCGCTCACCGACTCACGAACCAACTCTTGGACTGAGGTGGGCGTTCGATGCACCGTGAACACACCGGCTTCAATGCGCGTGATGTCAAGGAGATTCGAGACGAGTCTCGTGAGCCGGTCCGTTTCAACTTCAATGAGACCGTAGAGCTCCGCCGACTGCACTTTCGAAAGGTGCTCGGCTCGATTGGAGAGCGTCGAGGAGGCGACCTTGATGGTCGCCAGTGGGGTGCGCAAGTCGTGCGACACTGCCCCCATCAGGCTCTGGCGAAATCGGTCAACCTCTTCGAGCAGTTTCGAACGTAGGGCCTGTTCGCGAAGCTGCGCGCGCTCGAGCGCCAACGCCGCGTCATTGGCGAACGTCGTTAGCACTGCGCGGTCATTCTCCGTCGTCGGCAGTCCTCGAAGCGCAAGCATGCCCACCGCGCGCCCCGACGCCGAGAGGGCAATCGTGCGCAGCCCTCCCGACGACTCCGTCGCGGTGCCGACGCTAATCGGGAGACCCGAGTGGGGACTGAGTTGCTCGAGCTCCTCTTCGTTGAGCGCCTCACCGGCCGACGCAACGACCTTGAGGATGCCGTCGTCGAGAACTAGTAACGAGACGCCAGGTATGTCAAAGACGTCATGTACTGCGGACACAATCGTCTTGAGAAGATCGTCGACGGGTCGATCACCGACCAAGTTCTCCGACAGTTCCGAGAGATGTTGAGCCGCCGCGCCACGTCGCTCGGTCTCAACTCGCGAGGAGTCAAGACTGGCCACGACGCTCGCCACGAGCAGCATCACGATGACGTAGACAACGAGTGCGGTCCAGTTCTGCGGCGTACCGACGTCGAGGGTTTTGTACGGCGGAATGAAGGCGTAGTCATAGACAAGGAAGCCGGCCAGCACGCTCGACACGCCTGCCTTGATGCCACCGATGACAGATCCAACAACGACAGGAATGACGAGCACCAGTGCGGCGGTGGACACGCTGATGTGGTCTCGCAACGGCAACATCGCAAGGCCGAGGACGAGAACACTCGCCACTCCGACAATCGAACCGACGACATGTTTGCGCACGCTCTCAGTATCGTACACACGCCCAAAGTCGGTCGAAAAGTGGAATGAAGAGGTTATTAAGTCGCTTCGGCGTTTTTGAAGAACCTATTAAGAATTGGCCGATGACACTGGCTCCATGGCAGATTTCTACACAGCACTTGGTGTCATTGGGTTCACTCTCGCGATGCTCGGCCTCATTTGGGCGTTGGACCGCGTATGAGCTTTTCTCAGATACTCCTCCTCATTGTTTCGGTAATGATGTTTTTCTACATCGGCTACGCGATGTTCAAACCCGAGAAGTTCTAAATGGGCTTCTTCCTCACTATTCTCACGCTCGTGGTGGCGTTGGGCCTCGCCTGGCGCTACCTCGGCTCGTATATGGCCGCCGTCTTCGACGGTCGCGTGCACTTCCTAGGCTTCGTGGAGCGCCCAATCTACTGGGCCCTCGGTACGAGTCCGAAACAGGAGCAGACCTGGAAGCGCTACGCCAGCGCGATGGTCATTTTCTCGGCGGTCTCCATAGCCTTCACCTACATACTCCTGCGAATCCAAGGTTCGCTCCCTCTTAATCCGCAACACCTGCCCGGCGTTGGTTCGGCCCTCAGCTTCAATACCGCGACGTCGTTCGTCACCAACACCAACTGGCAGAACTACGGCGGCGAAGAAACAATGTCGTACTTCTCTCAGATGGGTGCGCTGACCGTGCAGCAGTTCGTCTCCCCGGCGGTTGGTATCGCCGTGGCGATTGTGCTGGTGCGCGGTTTCGCTCGTCGCTCCATGGCGACCGTCGGTAACTTCTGGGTTGACATCACGCGATGCATGTTCTACATCCTTTTGCCAATTGCGTTCGTCGCGGGCATCATCTTCGTGGGTGAGGGCGCGGTGCAGACTCTGTCGGGCACGATCAGTTTCCACGACGCGCTGAACGGTGTCATCCAGACGATTCCGCGCGGACCGATCGGCTTCATGGAGTCGATCAAGCAACTCGGTACCAACGGTGGAGGCTTCCTCGACTCGAACTCGGCCACGACCTTCGAGAACCCGACCGGTCTCACGAACTGGCTCTCCATCTTCTTGCTGCTCTGCATCCCCTTCGCCTTGACCTACACCTTCGGCAAGATGGTGGGCAGCGTGCGCCACGGCGCGGCGTTGTTGGCCGCGATGGTCCTTCTCTTTGGCGTCTGGGTTGGCTTCACCGCGAACGCGGAACACCAGAACAACCCTGCAATTGCTGCGGCGGGCATCCATTCGACCGTCGGCAACATGGAGGGCAAGGAGGTTCGCTTCGGCGACACCACCACCGGACTCTTTGGTGTCGCGTCGACGTCAACGTCCACGGGCTCCGCCGACGGATCGTATGACTCCTTCACGCCCGTGGGAGGCCTCGGGCTTCTCACGGGCATGATGATCGGCGAGGTAACCCCCGGTGGCACTGGAAGTGGCCTCTACACGCTGTTGATCTACGCAATAATCGCCGTCTTTATCGGCGGACTCATGATCGGGAGAACGCCGGAGTATCTCGGAAAAAAGATCCAAGCGAGAGAGGTCAAACTCGCAGGGCTGGCGGCCCTGGTGATGCCGATGACGGTACTCATAGTTACCGCCGTCGCAGTATCATTGGCCGTGGGGAGAGCAGGCCCTCTGAACGCTGGACCGCACGGATTCACCGAGATTCTCTATGGCCTGACGTCGCAGGGCAACAACAACGGCTCGGCCTTTGGTGGACTCACCGGCAACACCCCGTTCTACAACATCATCGGTGGCGTCGACATGTTGCTCGGTCGATTCGCGATCATGATTCCGGCGCTGGCCCTCGGCGGCGCGTTGGCTCAGAAGAACGTGGTGCCCGAATCACTGGGCACGTTCCGAACTGATAACGCAATGTTCGTTGGTCTCGTGATCGGTGTCATCCTGATCATCGGTGGCCTAACCTTCTTCCCCGCGATCTCGCTGGGACCCATCGTCGAGCAACTTAGTCACCTGAGGTTCTTCTAATGACCACTGTCATCACAGCACCAGCCAGCGAGGCACCGCGCGGCGGCGTCGCCAAGTCCCGAGGTCTGTTCGACCGAGAGATCCTTCGCCAGGCCTTCCGCGATTCGTTCCGCAAGATGGATCCCCGAATCCAGGTAAAGAACCCGGTCATGTTCATCGTGCTGGTGGGCTCAATTATTACTTTCGTCGAAGCTATCTCGCGCCCCAGTACCTTTACCTGGTCGATCACCGTCTGGCTCGTACTCACCGTGCTGTTCGCGAACTTCGCCGAAGCAATGGCCGAGGGCAGGGGCAAGGCGCAGGCCGACACGCTTCGAAAGATGCGTTCGGAGACTGAGGCCCGACGACTGCGTCCCGACGGCACCGAGGAGCTCGTCGCGGCAGCGCTGCTGGCCAAGGGTGACCTTGTCGTCTGTGAGGCGAACGACGTCATACCCTCTGACGGCGAGATCATCGAGGGCATCGCCTCGGTCGACGAATCGGCGATTACTGGTGAGTCCGCGCCCGTCATTCGCGAATCCGGTGGCGACCGTTCCGCGGTGACCGGTGGCACCAAGGTGCTCTCGGACCGAATCATCGTGCGAATTACGGCCGAGCGAGGACAGACCTTCATCGATCGGATGATCACTTTGGTCGAGGGAGCGAACCGCCAGAAGACCCCGAACGAGATTGCGCTCACCATCCTGCTGGCGGTGTTGACCATTGTCTTTATTCCGGTCGTCGTGACCCTGGTGCCCTTCGGGAACTTCGCTGGAGCAACCGTGCAGGTCGTCATCCTCGTGTCGCTTTTGGTCTGTCTCATCCCGACGACCATCGGCGCATTGCTCTCCGCGATTGGTATCGCCGGGATGGACCGACTCGTCCAGCGCAATGTCCTCGCCATGAGTGGTCGTGCGGTCGAGGCGGCCGGCGACGTGCAGGTGCTCCTTCTTGATAAGACAGGGACCATCACGCTGGGTAACCGTATGGCGGCGAACTTCTTCCCCGTGGGGGGCCACAGCGAGCAAGAGCTGGCGGACGTTGCGCAGCTTGCATCGCTCGCCGACGAGACACCGGAGGGCCGATCAATCGTGGTGCTCGCTAAGGGGAAATTCGACATCCGTGAGCGCCAACTCGGAACTGACCACGTCTTCGTGCCCTTCACGGCAACAACGCGCATGTCCGGCCTGGACATCGCCGGCCGTCAAATCCGCAAGGGTGCTGCCGACTCCGTGAAGCGCTGGGTCCAGGAGGCTGGCGGCGCCACACCGAGTGAGCTCGACACCATTGTGGAGCGTGTCTCGAAGGAAGGCTCCACACCACTCGTCGTGGCCGACGGCACCGACATCCTCGGCGTCATCGAACTGAAGGACGTAGTGAAGCAAGGCATCCGTGAAAAGTTCGCCGAGATGCGCAAAATGGGTATCCGCACCGTGATGATTACGGGCGACAACCCGCTGACCGCAGCGGCCATCGCGCAAGAGGCCGGCGTCGACGACTTCCTCGCCGAGGCGACGCCGGAAGCGAAGATGGCCCTCATTAAGAAGGAACAGGAAGGGGGCAGGCTCGTCGCGATGACGGGCGACGGCACTAATGACGCGCCCGCGCTTGCGCAGGCCGACGTCGGCGTTGCGATGAACACGGGGACGACGGCGGCCAAGGAGGCTGGCAACATGGTCGACCTCGACTCCAACCCGACCAAGCTGATCGACATCGTCGAGATCGGCAAGCAGTTGCTCATCACTCGTGGGGCACTCACCACCTTCTCAATCGCCAACGACATTGCGAAGTACTTCGCCATCATTCCGGCACTGTTCGTGGCGACCTATCCCCAGTTGCACACGCTCAATATCATGCGTCTACACAGTCCCCAGAGCGCGGTGCTGTCGGCCATTATCTTTAACGCCCTGGTCATCATTGCGTTGATTCCCTTGGCCCTGCGTGGCGTGAAGTTCCGTCCCACCGGTTCGGCGTCGATTCTTCGCCGCAATGTGCTGATCTTCGGCGTGGGCGGCATCATCATGCCCTTCGTCTTCATCAAACTCATCGACCTCATACTCGTCACGCTGCACGCGTACTAAAGGAACCATCATGCTCATCCACCTTCGCCGATCGCTCATCATGGCAGTCTTCTGCTTG